>NZ_CAJHBN010000013.1:0-100404 GCF_904846655.1 Psychrobacter sp. NC44
ATATTATAAAATATAATAAATAGGTAAAAAAATACTGAACCCTCGTTACACGGGCTCAGTATTCTTTTTACTTAAAGAACATCTTACGAGATAAAGATATTATTTCGCCAATACTTCATCAAGTGCAGTTTCAAAACGCTGTACCGCTCCGTCTACATCGGTCAATTTATCTAGACCAAATAAACCTAAGCGGAACGTTTTAAAGTTATCTGGCTCACCAACTTTTAGCGGTACACCAGCAGCGATTTGCATGCCTGTTTCGGCAAACGCACTGCCTTTATGCATATCATCGCGATCGGTATAAGCAACCACAACGCCTGGCGCTTCAAAACCTTTTGCCGCAACGCTTTCAATGCCTTTAGCGGCTAATACTTCACGAATACGGTTGCCCAATTGCCACTGCGCGTCACGCAATTTATCAAAGCCAATCTCTTTTGACTCTAAAATAGTATCGCGGAATTGACGTAAGCTATCGGTTGGCATGGTGGCATGATAAGCGTGACCGCCATTTTCATAGGCGCGCATGACATTTAACCACTGCTTTAAGTCTAAGCTAAAGCTATCTGATTCTGTATTGTCTACTTTTTCGATTGCCGCAGCGCTTAGCATGACTAAGCCTGCACACGGAGTACTGCTCCACCCTTTTTGCGGGGCGCTGATGAGAACATCAATACCCAAGTCTTTCATGTCCAACCACACACAACCTGAAGCGATACAATCAATGACCAATAAGCCGCCAACGCTATGTACAGCCGCGCTTATCGCTTTGATATAGTCTGATGATAAAATAATACCCGATGAGGTTTCGACGTGCGGCGCAAAGACCACTGCTGGCTTCTCTGCTTTAATTTTAGCAACGGCTTCATCGATATCAACGGGGGCAAATGGTTTTGGTGACTCACCCTCTTCACGATGTGCCGTCAATACCGTAGACGACTTGGCGATTTTGCCTTTTTCTAAAATTTGTGTCCAGCGATAGCTAAACCAACCGTTACGAATAATGAGGCAATCTTCATCATTGGCCAATTGGCGCGCAACGGCTTCCATTCCATAAGTGCCAGCACCCGGCACAATCACCACCGCTTCGGCGTTATACACGGATTTTAGGTCGCTAGATAAGTCATTCATCACTTGTTGAAAGACTTTTGACATGTGGTTTAAGGCGCGGTCAGTATAGACCACTGAGTATTCTAATAAGCCGTTTGGATCAATATCTTGACGTAATGCAGTCATAGGAAGCTCCTAGTTTATAGTTAGATAGTTTAATTTTCTCAAGCATTGGCTATAGCAAAATCCAGATACTCTCTTAAACCAACCTGCCTTAATAACGCTAACCAATCTAGACAACTACTGTTCGCCAACTTAGCCAAATAATGCTTCTATTAGATAACATGGGTGTGAAATAACGTTTTTGTTAAATAATCTGGCTATCAAATAGCATTGCTGACCAATAGCATAGTCGTTAGATTGCATAGCAGCTAGATACTACTATGGGTAGTATTAACTGAATATTAATATTGGGTAATAGTCGAGAGCATGACGCAGGGTTGACGATATAGCACTTTATCCTAGCGCTATTGCCGTTGGTGATTGTGTTTTGCACGCCGTGTTTTTATTGATTTTAGACAAAGTCGTACAGAACAGGTGCGCCACTATAGGGGCTACGCGGTGGTAGGCTAATAATGGTCACTAACAACTGATGAGATGAATAGGCATCAAGCGAGAACATATACACTAAGGTTTTTGGAGAATAACCGCTCGCATATAACAAAAGATTATCATCGCTTAATATACTCATAACAGCTTGATATTAGCACTGATAATGCAGGTTGACAACGATATGTTTGCGCAATAATAACGTTTGCGCCACTTATGTTTTTTTGATCAGTCCATAATGGCTATCGACGTCCGCGATGAGCCTCTTGCAGCCCAGACACCACAAAGTCTAGCAACTCACTATCCCCTTCACGGGCAGCCTTGCGCATAAGCTTCGATGGTGCGTGGGTTAGCGTCTGCGTCAGGCGGCGTGACAGCTCAATGATAATATCTTCAGGACTGGCATTATCCTGTTGTAGCTTGGCAATGGATTCATGCAGGAGTTTATCTACTTGATCCTGCGTATGCGCGCGATACTGCTGAATGTCTTTACCGACTTGGCGCACTTGAAAGCTGCGATCCATCTCAACGACTAATTGGCTAACGAGCAATTCTGCATCAACTGCTGCTTGCCTCCGCTGTTCAATATTTCCAGCGATCACGTGTTGTAAATCATCGACAGAGTAGAGATAAACATCATCGATACGACTAATGGTCGAGTCAATATCGCGCGGTACGGCTAAGTCAATCATCAACATGGGCTGATAACGACGATGTTTCAGCGCGCGCAAAGTCATGGTTTTATCGATCAACACATCCATACTACCGCTACAGCTACTAACGATATCGGCTTCTGCTAAAACTTGTGGTAACTCTTGCAAAGGTCTGACTTCTACCAAGTGACCTGCGCGGCGCAGCTCCACTGCCAGCGCTTCAGCGCGCTCAGGGTTGCGGTTGCAAATAATCACGCGACCTACACCAAGCCCAGCAATGTGGGTGGCAACCAAACGGTTCATCTCACCTGCCGCGACCACCAGCAATGTGCGACTGGGTAAATCATCAAATATTTGCGTCACCAATTTGGCGGCCGCATAGCTAAGCGATACCGCTTGAGCACCCACTTGGGTCTCATTACGTACGCGTTTGGCAGCAGCAAATACTTGATCGATAATCCAGCCAAGCTGATTACTCAGGGCTTTTTGTTCTTGCGCGAGCTGTACTGAGCGCTTGATTTGACCGAGTATCTGCGGCTCACCCAATATCATAGAGTCAAGCCCTGCGGCGACCCTAAGCCAATGGGTCAGCGCGTGAGTGTCACGGTGTACATAAAGATAGGGATCAATCTCAGACAGTGACAACTGCTTAAAGTCAGCAAGCCACGCTTTAATTTTTAAGATATGAGCACTAATGGCCGCCGAAGATGTCTGAGCACCAACCGCGCCATTAGCAGACATAGAGGGGACATCTTGCGGCTCTGCTAGCTGCGGCACAAGCGCATAGATTTCCGTACGATTGCAAGTCGAAACAATCACACTGCCATCAGTAAAGGCCTCTAATTGTTTGAGCGCGATATTCACATCGTCACCCACAAGCGCCAAACGCTCTCTCAGAGCGACTGGTGCAGTTTTGTGATTGACCCCAATGACCACTAATCTCATTATTGATAGACCATAAACATGACGCTCACCTGCCAGCCCACGCTATCTCATTATTTTTAAAAGACAGTTGTAGACGACAGCGCTGAAAGGAAGACTTTAAAAGCCGCTTATTATATCATTATTGCCAGCTTTAATTAACACTCAGCTATCGATGATAGCTATTTGCTTGTATCTGGGCACATGAGTAACAAATCAACTACCGATACGATTGTTAAAACCAATATCTATGTTTTAGCGAGTGCTTATAGAAATGGATAGAAATCATTCGCTTACTTGACGTTAACTTGTTATATTTTCACAATATTTAGGCTAAGACTTACAACCAATGAAATACCTCGTTGATACAGGTTATCGGCCAATCCTACTTTGTTAGCAAAGACTTGGTAGAGCGGCGGCTATTAATAACGGAGTAACACGGGCACTATTGTTTATCCCATCAGTCTGCTTTTATAATGTCAGGCATGGGTACTCGTTACCAATAGTTAGTTTGAAATGATTAAAATAAAATTGTCTTATCGATATAGATGAACAATGGGCGAATACGGTTATCTATGATTTTTTTTGGGTCATTATTTCGATCACAACTTGCGCATGACGACCAATCTAATCTGCGTGCTCTATTGCATGCGGTTATCGAACGTCTGTGCCAGCGTTATAAGCTAACCTTGTCGTTGGCCTTTTGCCTATGCTTAGGATCGTCTTCCGTTCATGCCAGTCATCCTGATATCTCGCTCGAAGCCCATGTACCCAAACTATCCATTGAAGCCCATGTACCCAAACTATCCATTACTGATAAGAACGACAAGGCAGTCCGTAGCGACGGTATTGATAATAGCCGCTCAACGCTACCAGCAATTGCTCCTGCCAATACACAACCAATAGAAAATGTCGCCAATATTAATGGGTTAGCGCCAACTACCTTATGGCAACCTGAGCTCAAAGAGCCTAGCCTGTATGCGCTGCTTGATGCAGAATTCGCAGCAGATCGCGGTGATAGACAACGAGCGATTACCATCTATAAGCAGCAAGCATTTAAAGAAGATGCAACTGCCGTGTTTGAAAGAGCACTCAGCCTTTCTTTACGCACTGAAAGGGTTGAGAAATCGTTACAATTTGCCAAGTCATGGCAAGACCAAAATCCGGATCACGTGCCTGCTTGGTTTTATGTGGCGCATTTGGCCCTGCGAGCTCACGATTATCTGTTAGCTGGCGAAACCTTGAATCGTATTCTGCTTTATGATCCTCGAGCGGACTTAAGCGAAATCCTTATCGGTATCTATCCAAACAATGATGAAGACAAACGTGAATTACTTGCCGCTTTGCAACCACTAGATAGCGAGCTGAATGCCTCATTGTCGGTATTGAAAGCAGGGTTACTTTACCAATTTAACGAGCCTGAGATTGCCATTGTCCATATCAATCGTGCGCTAGAACGCCAGCCTGACTACGTACCTTTTATTACGCTAAAGGCAGACATACTGCGCAAAATCGTCACGGCTGAAACCGTCGTCAATTATGTGAGCCAAGCACGCCTGCGTAATCCCGATAGTAAAAGTCTCTATCTGTACGAGATTCGCTACTTGCTTGACTTAAAGCAAAGCCAAGAAGCGTGGCAATTATTGCTGGATGCCCATGGTCGCTTTGCTGATGATGCCGAGATTACTTTGTTGGCTGCGTTGGTGAGCTTAGACATCGAAGAATATAACAGTGCCGATGAGCTACTCAACATGCTCGCAAAAAACCCCGCTTACCTTGATCAAGCTTATTATTATCTTGGTATCAGTGCCGAGCGTCAGCAGTACTTTGACCAAGCCAAATACTATCTCAACGGTGTCATGCAAGAAGACTTGGTATTAGAGGCTCGTAGAAAAGTAGTGGCTTTTGAATTGCTTAACGATGATGTAGATGCGGCGATTGCCACTTTAGAAAAGCTGCGTAAAGACTTTAACGTCTTTGCGCCAGATACCTTTGTGCTACAAGCCGATATTTTATGGCAGCAAAATGAGTCCGAAGAAGCTCTGCGCCTACTAACCAAAGCTGCTCGCAAGTATCCTGATAATGAGATGCTCTTGTTTGCACGCGCCCAGCTCCTTGACGACAAAGACGACTATATCGTTAAGCGCACCTTGCTCAATCATCTGCAAGCACTTGACCCAACCAACCTCTCCTACCAGCTCAGTTATGCGCAGCTATTGCTAGCCAATGAACGCAGCTCTGAACAAGGATTGGCATTGGCCACCGCCATCATTCAGATTCGCTATGATGATCCACGTTATGACAATGAGGTGCACCTGCAAGCGCTGAATGTGCTAGCTGGCAATGCATTGGCCAATGAGAACTACCAACAAGTCATCGACTACCTGCAAACCCCTTACGATGTGTTTCCTACCTTGCGCTCTGGCAGCTTACTGCTGCGCGCTTATCAAGGTTTAGGCAACAATGAAAAAGTCAAGGCGTTACTCGCAGACTTGCAGCAGCGCTTCTCATTTGGGCAACACAATATCAATGACCGCATACAGCTTTACTGACCCGCCATTTTATAGTGGACAAATCGTTGCGTGCTATGATTACAAGGCACTCATAAGATACTAACAGCCACGCATAACTGAGTAACATACAACCATTAAGCTAATCTATTTTCGAAACAATGATTTCGTAAATTTGTCTATCTTTGAGGAAACATCATGTCAGTATTGGTCCATGCTAATAAGCCTAATAAATTGGCGCTATTCGCTGCCGTGACAACCGCGCTCGTCATCACGTCTGGTTGTCAATCACTAAAAACAGCCAACGCTACTAACCAACCCAGCACGACTTTACAAGGTCAAAACGCTGAGCCACCGCAAAAGCTTGAGAACTTTAATATCACTGGCAAAATTGGTGTGACGATGCCCGCCAATGACACCACAGGCACTCAAGGTGGTAGTGCGTTCTATGCATGGGGGCAGCAGAATGATCGCTTTGCCATTGAGCTGATCGGCGCGCTCGGCATTGGTAAAACCAACATCGAGTATAATGGTCAAACCGCCACTTTAGTCAGCGAAAAAACAGGTACCTTAACTGCTGATGATCCTGAGACTTTGCTCAAAAAAGCCACAGGGTGGCAAGCGCCTATTTCACAAATGCCCTATTGGATATCTGGTCGCCCAGCGCCTTCCGATAGCGCACCACAGCTCGATGATCAAAATCGTTTAATCAGCTCAGTAAATGGTGAATGGACCGCAAGCTTCACCTATAAAGGGTCTGATAAGTTACCAAATAAAATCAGTGCCGTGCTGCCACAAGGCAATAAGGTAGTAATGACGATCAATCATTAAGACGTCACGTAAATACGATGAAAACTGCTTATTACTTATTACCATAGCCGTCTACAACCAAACATTATGATTAAAAACCTAGCCGCTACGCCTACTTCCACCATCACCCGCTTATCACCGGCAAAGATTAATCTATTTTTGCATATCACAGGTAAGCGTGCTGATGGCTATCATAATTTGCAAACCGTGTTTCGCTTGCTCGATTGGGGCGATTATTTGCATTTTTCAGTCACGGATGATGTGGTGATTTCTACGGTAGATAATGCCTTAGATGCCAATGAGCTCTGTCACCAACTTGTAATATTGGCTGGTGCAGAGACTATAACTATCAATATAGAAGACAACTTAATATTTAAAGCAGCACGTGCATTGCTAGCGGCTGTCATACAGTCAAATACTCTACCTGAGCAGTTAGCACAGGTGCATATCGCTTTAGATAAGCATTTGCCGATGGGTGCAGGCTTGGGTGGCGGCTCATCCAATGCCGCAACGACATTGATGACACTTAATGAAATTTGGCAGCTTAAATTGACGCAAGATGAGCTGATAAAAATTGCTGCCACTATTGGCGCAGATGTGCCAATCTTCATCTTTGGTCAGGATGCGATTGCGATGGGTATTGGAGAGCAGTTAACCGCAATCAAGTTGCCCGACCAGCAGTATTTAGTATTGACGCCCAATGCTCACGTTAATACTACCCAGCTGTTCGCGCATCCTAAATTACAACGTGATATCGCTGTGCTATCGGTTGAGACAATTAAAAATAAACAAGCTGACTATGTACAACATTTAAACACGCCCTATCACAATGTCTTTACGCCAGTGGTGACGAGCCTCGCCCATACGGTCAGCGAAGCATTACGTTACTTGCAAGGGTTAAAAGCGCAAGCACTCGGCACAGCACGAATGACAGGCTCTGGTAGCGCGGTGTTTTTGCCTTTGGATGTAAGCGTGGCTACTGACAAAGCACTTTTAGAAAAGTGGATTGAAGAGGCGCCTTGTTCTGCCTATTTAGTTCGTAATCTATGAGTTAGATTTGAGCTGTAGTACGAAGATAAAATGATTATAGATACAACGTAAAGCGTTTTATTGACCCAATATTCGTTTTGTTTTTAACCTATTTTTCAATAAACGCCATAAAAAGCCGCAAATGACTTGCAAATTCTGAAAATTTAATTATAATAGGTCGCCTCAATAGGGGTATAGCCAAGTTGGTAAGGCATCAGGTTTTGATCCTGACATCCGTTGGTTCGAGTCCAGCTACCCCTGCCATTTTTTAGTACGAAGCGTTTGATATGCAGTGATCATAGGTGGTTTATAGATAGCCGCTTATCTTATTGACATTGACAACGTCATCCCAGTTTCGGTATAGTTCGCAATGGACACCGCTAGGGAACAGTTATGTTTTAAATGGTTTATCCGTTTACAATATAGCGAACAGGTCGTGACGCTATTCTAACAATGACTTTTATTAAAAGTTGCTATTAGATATCAACGTACACAGCCTAGACATTACAGGGGTATAGCCAAGTTGGTAAGGCATCAGGTTTTGATCCTGACATCCGTTGGTTCGAGTCCAGCTACCCCTGCCATTTTTTACTGTAATAGTAGTCATCAAAACTTTTCACCACTCTTTTCTGAATTTGAGCAGTTTGACACTGCTTAGCGGTCGCTGCTTGAGTCAATCAATAGGACTTCTGTCATGCCTTATTTGGCGATTTTTACGGGTAATGCCCACCCTGAATTAGCAAAAACCGTAGCCGATCATCTCCATATACCTCTTGGTAAAGCTGACATCACGCGTTTTTCTGATGGCGAAATCGCCGTAGAAATCAAAGAACACGTGCGCGGTAAAGACGTGTTTATCATGCAGCCAACTTGTGCACCAACCAATGACAATTTGATGGAAATCATGATGATGGCCGATGCGCTGCGTCGCTCTAGTGCGGGTCGCATTACAGCAGTCATGCCCTACTTCGGTTATGCCCGTCAAGACCGTCGTCCACGTTCTGCTCGTGTGCCTATCTCTGCTAAAGTCGTTGCTGATATGCTCAATATCGTTAGTATCGATCGGGTGATGACTGTTGATTTGCACTCAGACCAAATTCAAGGTTTCTTTGACATTCCTGTAGACAATATCTACGGCACGCCTGTGCTATTGAATGACCTACAAAAACAAGATTACGACAACATCATGGTTGTTTCACCTGATGTAGGCGGCGTGGTGCGTGCGCGTGCTATGGCTAAACAGTTGGGCGATACTGACATGGCGATTATCGATAAACGCCGTGCCCGTGCCAATGAGTCGCAAGTCATGCACATCATCGGCGATGTTCGTGACCGTGATTGCGTCATCGTTGATGACATGGTTGATACCGCAGGTACGCTATGTAAAGCAGCTGAAGCATTGAAAGCAAACGGTGCACGTCGCGTATTGGCTTATATTACGCACCCTGTCTTATCAGGCAACGCACTACAAAATATCAGCGAATCTGCGCTAGACGAAGTCGTTGTTACCGATACGATTCCATTGTCTGAAGCGGCAAAAGCCTGTAGCAAAATCCGCCAAGTGAGTATCGCACCGATGCTTGCTGAAAGCTTACGCCGTATCAATAACGAAGAATCTATCAGCGCCATGTTTGACGCTTAGATTTTTAATGAGCACTTGCTCTACTTTCTGTTGGCAATGCTCGTTATAAAACACTGCTTAAGTTTAAAAAAAGCGTCAAGTATCTTTACTTGACGCTTTTTTTGCCTATTGGCGCTGCACAGTCATTTTGCGTAGGTCTTTATTATTACTACAAAATCACGTATAATGCGCGCCTGTGCCAACCATTTGTTCGATTTAATTAGGTTGGCATTCTCAAAAGTGCTGATCATGCCCAAAAGTAACGATTGTCATGATAATGACTATCCAAAAAATCGTTATGATGAGCAAATGGCTACATTTAGCAATTGCGAATTTTATTAGCAATCATAAATGTTAGCTATCATCACGTATTAGTGGATTGGTCGCAAATCCACTTTTTTATGACCAGACACTTCATCATTCTTTTTATAGGATTATATCCATGAGCATTAATCATTTTGAACTAAACGCTGTTGATCGTTCTGCTGAGCAACAAGGTAAAGGTGCGAGCCGCCGCCTACGTAAGCAGAATCTAGTTCCTGCTATCATCTATGGTGGTAACGAAGAGCCAACGTCTATCTCTATCAAAATCAACGAGCTAGTAAAGTCACTTGAATTCGAAGCGTTCTTCTCACACATTTTGACCATCAATGTTGATGGCGTAGAGCATCAAGCGGTTATCAAAGACTTGCAACGCCATCCAGCTAAAGGCTTCCCAATGCATGCTGATTTCCAGCGCGTTGTAAAAGGTCAGAAAATCAACATGAACGTTCCTGTGCATTTTGCTGGTCGTGAAGAAGCACCTGGTACTAAAGCTGGTGGTGTTCTATCAACGCTAGTATCTGATATCGAAATCGTTTGCCTACCATCACAATTACCTGAATACCTAGAAATTGACGTATCAGGCATGGAAATCGGTGATCTATTCCGTCTATCAGACATCAAACTACCTGAAGGCGTTATCATCTTTGATCTTGACATGGAAGATGCTCACGACCGTACTATCGTTAACATGCAGCCACCAACGGTTGAAGAAGTTGACGCAGACGCTGAAGAAGTTGATGCTGCTGACGTACCTGCTACTGAGCAAGGTACTGAAGACAAAGACGGCGAATAATAAACCACGGTTACATAGAGCACGCAATCTAGCGTCTGCTATGTAATACAAGGTTTGTTTAGTCAAAAAACAGCAGGTGATAAATATCTCCTGCTGTTTTTGTAAGTAAGGTTTGAAAAATAACAGATATGCTATGAATAAATAGCATAATCGCAAACCTTATGCCCCATTTATTCAATTTAAGCAGGGTGTTTTTATGGCCATAAAGCTTATTGTCGGTCTTGGTAATCCTGGTCAGCAGTATATGTTTACACGTCATAATGCAGGGTTTTGGTTTGTCCATCACTTGGCTCAGCAGTTCAACATTACCCTCTCTCATGATAAAAAGTTTCATGGAATCACAGGACGTGGGCAGATTCATGGGCATGACGTACGTCTATTGATGCCGCTCACCTTTATGAATAAGTCTGGTCAGTCAGTGGTGCCGATGGTGAAATTTTATGGCATTGAAAATAATGAGTTACTGATTGCTCATGATGAGCTCGATATTCCAGCTGGCAGTATCAAACTTAAGACGAATGGTGGTCATGGCGGTCATAATGGTCTGCGTGATATCACCCCTCATATCGGCAACGACTTCCATCGTTTGCGTATTGGTATTGGTCATCCTGGTCATAAGTCTAAAGTTAGTGGTCATGTGCTCTCAAAAGCTGCGCCCGATGAACAGATTGCCATTGATAGCGCTCTGACAGCAGCGTTTGAAGCGCTACCATTATTACTAAATGGCGATATTGAAAAAGCACGTTCACAAATTAATGGCTTCAAACTGCCAGAATAAAATCATGCTTTAACCATAATAGCCTTTTATTTTAGCAAGTTATCCCCCATTAACCTTTTGATTTGAATCATTAATCTCAGTTACGCTAAGGAAGCAACCTATGCTACTTAATATGCTTAAATGCAAATTACACCGTGCGCGCGTCACCCATGCCGAACTTCATTACGAAGGCTCATGCGGTATCGATGGTGATTTATTAGATCTTGCTGGTCTGCGCGAAAATGAGTCTATCGATATCTACAATGTGACCAATGGCAAGCGCTTTCGCACCTACGCTATCCGCGCTGAAGCGGGTTCTGGTATCATCTCGCTAAATGGTGCGGCGGCTCACATGGCAGATTTAGGCGACATCGTTATCATCTGTGCCTATGCTCATTTTGATGAAGTAGAAGCGGCAACCTACCAGCCAAAACTGGTGTATTGCAACGAAGATAACACCGTAAAAGACACAGCAAACATCATTCCGGTACAAGTGGCTTAAAGCACCAGAACACCGAAGATTTTTGGATAAAGCAAGGATAAATAATCGACTAAGCTGTTGAAGTTATTCTTATTATCCAACCAAAACCGCTATGCTAATATGAGAGCTGAATCTCCATTCTGATTCAGCTTTTTTTATGCCATTTTTATATGGCAAATTCACATTTTATACCACTCTTAAAAGATGAAGTCGTCAGAAAAATAAATGTCAGTGCTATGTTTTTAGGCTAAATGAATTTGACACGGCTAAGCGTATTTTTAGGTTTGGTATTAACACTAATAAGGAAACAGACTGATGTGGTTGGCAGTTATTGCAGTATTGATCGGACTAGCTATTCTTGTTTGGAGTGCAGACCTTTTTGTTGATGGCGCCACTGCCTTGGCAAAAAAATTCAACGTCCCCAGTTTCTTAATAGGTGTGTTGATTTTGGGTGTCGGTACATCCGCCCCTGAGATGGTCGTGTCAGTATTGGCGGCACTAGAAGGCAGCCCTGATTTGGCATTAGGCAACGCTTATGGCTCAAACATCATCAATATTGCGCTGGTATTGGGTGCAACCGTATTGATTAGCCCTATTATCATTCGTAAGGGCATCATCAAGCGTGATTTACCTCTATTAGTATTGATTACTATGGTCGCCGCATGGCAGCTGCGTGATGGGCAATTAGACCAAGCAGATGCGATTGTGTTGATAGCGCTGCTGGTGGTGACTTTAGGCATTCAGATTGTACTAAGCTTACGTGAAGGCAACCATGAGCACGAAGGGGAACCCATAGCTGAAAGCGTCGATGCTGAACATATCGAACAAACCCTAACACGGGGACTAATCAGCTTAGTTATCGGCATGCTTTTACTGGTCATTAGCTCGCGAGCTATAGTTTGGGGTGCAGTAGAATTGGCAACGCTGTGGGGCGTGAGCGAACTGGTGATTGGATTGACGATTGTTGCTGTGGGGACCTCGTTACCTGAGCTGGTATCGAGCCTATCAGCCGCCCGTAAAGGCGAACACGACATGGCACTGGGTAATATTATTGGCTCTAATATATTTAACACCTTAGGCGTCGTTGGTCTCGCAGCGCTTATAGCGCCAATCACAGTCAGTCCAATTATCTTATCACGCGATATAGTGGCGATGGGATTGGTCACCTTATTACTCTTGGTATTGTGCGGGTTTGCCTTTATGAGTAAGCGTCCATTCGGTCGCACTTCTGGATCGACTTTGGTCTTATTCTTTGTCGGCTATACTTTATGGCTGATACAAACCGTCAACCTGTAACGCTTAGAGTGTATTAACAGACCTAAAAATCTATGAACAGACTATGGCGATGATAATGTGGTCTATTTTCCTTGCTTGCGATTTCTAATCACCCGCCATAGTCCTTCATTCTCTGTTTTTGGCATTTTTAAGGTAATGGTATTCGATAGCATATCTTGCACTGCGAGACCACGTGGGTTAAAGAGGCAAAAAGCATAGTTAAAGACAAAGCCCAAAAAGGCACTGGTCAACAGAACAGCACGCGAGCCATCGATGACACTACCAATGATACCAAATATAAGTGGCATGATACTGGCCGCTAAAATCCGCTTAAATGACTGTCCCCATGTTAGCAAATGACCATTACTATTGATCGTCTTTAACCGCCAAGTCTGCATACCTAATGTCTGCCCACCGCGACGCCAAAATATCCCATAGAATCCGACTAACGTCAGTATAAAAGACGGCGTCATAACAACGTTTTGATACCACGTTGGCAGCGATTGCGCTTGAGAAGAGTCTGTACCGGTATTCATGGTCAGCAATGTACCAATCACGGTTAGCAAGGTACCGACCAAAAACAACAACGCTAAAATCAACATGCCATCATAGAGAATGGCTGCCATACGGGTGCCAGGTTTAGCAATCGCTAGCTCTTCACTTTCAGAGGCATGGCGTGCTGATGCTTTAGTTTTAGCATAAGATTTGGTAGGTCGTTTAGGTAAACTTTTTGACATGGTACAAGCTCATAGCAAGCAGTGAATAGTGGCTCTATTGTACCGTAATTCACTGTACTATCGTACATTATCCTAAGATGCCGTAAGTCATATAACAATGTGGTATAACCATGTCGTATGACTCATCAGCTCATAAAACTATAACACAGAAATTGCAGACATAAAAAAATCGCCAAATTGTCATAAGACAGGCGATTATTTTAATGTTTCTTTAACTGGGTTAAAGAATTGATGATGCAAATGGTGCGCTTGGAGAGATTCGAACTCCCGACCCCTTAGTTCGTAGCCAAGTGCTCTATCCAACTGAGCTACAAGCGCGTACTTTGCACATCATTTACTGCGTTGTTAAGAAACAATTGCAGCAAATTAGGTTGGTTATTATATAGATAATTTCGCTTGTGTCAACATCTTTTTTTATTAAAATCAAATTATTTTTTGCTTTAATAAAATAGAAGATTATTAACGCTTTTATATCGCGTTACTACTCTACTAAAAACCGAATAAATGGAGGTGAAGGAGGGATTCGAACCCTCGATACGCGCAAACGTATGGTTCCTTAGCAGGGAACTGGTTTCAGCCACTCACCCACTTCACCAAACGATGTAAGACTTTTTAAGTTCTAAAAAATAGTATTATTGCTGATAATACGTCTTATCCCGTGGGCGAGTATTATAGCAAAGCCAAAACGAATTGCAAGCACTGTCTACGAATTTAATGCAGTTTTTATCATATTTATTTGTTTACATGGTTTCATAGCCTCTTGAGCAGCTCAAATATCAATAAAAACTAGTAAAACGATATTTAAGTTAGTCAGCACGCTCTGGGTTGTTGTTAATTGATTAATTAATGGATTGTCTATGTACCATCTCTCGCCTACTATGGCTTTTTTAGCAGTGGGTGTCTATAGTATTTGTTACTCATTTTAGATTATGTCAAAGGAATTTTTATGCGACCAGTGGTACTGTGTTTTTCAGGATTAGACCCCTCAGGCGGCGCTGGATTACAAGCGGATATAGAGGCCATCGGTCAAGCAGGTGCGCATGCTGCCATTGCTTGTACAGCTATTACCATACAGAACTCGCAGCAAGTCTTTGGTTTTGAAGCTTGTGCAGCAAATTTGGTAAAGGATCAGGCCACCGCAGTACTCGATGATTTGCCTGTTGCAGCTATTAAGTCAGGTATGTTGGGTACGACTGATAATATCGCTATGCTGACTCAATTGTTTGCCGAGCGCCTTATCACCGCTGATACGCCATTTGTATTAGATCCCGTATTGGTTGCCAATAGTGGTGGCAGTTTGGGCGATGAAAAGACGCTCGTTAGCGCATTTAGAGAGCTGTTACCATACGCGACCCTTATCACACCGAATACTCATGAGCTACGCGCATTAAGCGGTGAGCAAGACTTACATATTGGCGCGCAAAAATTATGCGCTCAAGGCACTTATGCCGTATTGGTAAAAACCTCACACGACTTTGATAGCGGCGATATAGAGCAGTATTTGTATATAAAGGGTGAGATGGTACATAAAAGCACCTTGCCGCGCTTAACAGGCGAATTTCATGGCTCTGGCTGTTCGCTTGCCAGCTTTATCGCTGGACGCTTAGCAATGGGTGATGCGCTTATCGATGCAGTAAGGGCCGCAGACAGCTGGATTACCCAGACGCTGCGTGCCGCTGATGCACCGCACCCTAATAATGAGCAAGCCCAATTAATACCCAATCGTTTTATAGACTTTCAGCATAACCGCTAAATGATCAATAAAAAAAGGGCGCTCTATATCTCGTAGAGCGCCCTTTTTTAGATAGCTATTGGTAATATTAGATAGCAGCTTTCAAGTGACCATTAATCCAGCTCAACCCAACATCGGCATGAAGCTCGCGGCAAAGCCACCAATAAACATCTCAAGCAAAATAAAAGCAATGAATGCGACCATTGGTGATAAATCAATCATGCCCAAGTTTGGCGTGATTCGACGAAATGGTGCCAAGATTGGCTCCGCTAAATTGACAATGATACCAATAATCGGATGCTGAGATTGGGTAAATACCACAATCCAGCTGACAATGATGGAACCAATGACGAGATAGCGACACATACGTAAAAAGTCTAATACCAAGCTGATAGTACCAGTGAAAAATAACGGTACAGGAGCGATACCTTTATGTGTCAGTGCTGCTTTTCCAGAGATATCGATCAAACGAATCAAAAACATCAAGACGATAGCCGCAATACTGATACGCCCTTGCCCGACGGTTGGAAAAATACGCCCAAACACGTCGACAATGTGCGTTGCTTTGTAGGCAGGCGCAATCATGGGATTGCTGGCATCCATCCCTGCAAATTGCAGCATAAAGCGAATAAACACCAACATCATGGCGAAGGTGGTGACCAAATCAAAGATTTGAAATAACATGTTGTTCATGAAGTGCTACTCAATGTGACATTATTAACAGGTTTTGGGATGACGACTGTCATTACTAGGTGCTTGGTATTGGTGCTTAATATTGGTGCTTAATATTGGTGCTCAGGCGCGTCATTCGCTTTTAGCAAATAACGCGCCTGAGATATGGATGATTATTTACTCATCTCTTCACTCAAGGCTTGGCTACGGTCATAGCAGGCCTGCATAGCCTCAACGATTTGACCACCGATATCATTGGCTTGCATTGACTCAACAGCGGCTTGGGTTGTCCCATTTGGCGAGGTGACCTTGCGACGCAATTCGGCAGGTGCATCCTCACTATTCATCGCCATTTTTGCCGCGCCTAGCATGGTTTGCATAGCGAGCGCTGAAGCCTGCTCTTTATCCAAACCTAAAGCCACTGCCCCGTCAATCATGGATTCAATGAAGTAAAACATATACGCTGGCGCTGATCCTGATACGGCGGTTACCGCATGCATGTGTTCTTCATTATCGACCCACATGACCAATCCTGATGCTTCCATCACCGCCGTTGCTAACTGCTTTTGTTCAGCAGAAATATTATCAGTACCGTACAGACCCGTTGCGCCCATTTGAATCATTGCAGGGGTATTTGGCATCGCACGGACGATATTGTCATAGCCACCCAACATGTCAGATAAAAGCTCAGTCGACAAACCTGCTGCCACTGAAATTACCAACTGCTTGTCTAAGACATCCGCAAAGCTACTGACTACCGCTTTCATCACTTGCGGCTTGACCGCCAGCACCACAATGTCAGCATCGATAATGGCAGCTTTTGCATCAGCAGTTGGATCAACCGTATTCAGTCCTTTAGCAGCCAATTGCGCGCGCGCTTCACTGCTAGGATCAGCAACGGTAATTAAACTCGGTTTGACACCGCAGCTAACAAGCCCGCTAATCAAAGCCTGCGCCATATTTCCGCCACCGATAAAGCTGATTTTCTTATTATCTAATACTGACATACATGTCTCCTATTCAAAAATCCAAAGGTACTCAAACTAACATAATGATAGGTAAAATGACACTCAGTTTACCATACTGCTACTGGCATCGTTTGATAAATTGACGGCATCTAACCCGGTTGTAAGCTTCATCGAACCACTGAATTGCCATGGACTATTGCTCAACCAAACGGTTAAATTAACAAGGGCATTATATAAAATCAGTGACGGAGAGTAATATGTTTTTCATTCGTAAAGCTAACCCAAAGGATTATGCAAACATTGCTAACATTCACTTCAAAAGTTGGCATGCCGCCTATTTAGATTTGCTACCAGCGTCCTACATCAATGATAAAAACAACTTATGTAATAAAACAAAAATGTGGCAGGAGTTAATAGCGCATCCTGATGTTATTGTCTGGATAGCATATGATGTTCATAATAATAATTTGGGGTTTATTGGCTACTTCATTAATAATAAAAATTATGAAATTACCACGTTGTATGTTTTGCCCGACTATCAAGGATTGGGTATAGGCACTCAATTAATGACAGCATCATTACAAGCCCTCTTAGAATCTCATATCCATGCCCATTTTTATTTATGGGTATTAGAAAATAATGTGGCTGCTATTGATTTCTATCAAAAATTTGGCTTTGTAGCTAATGGCGAAAAGAGTGAAGAATGCTACAAAAGCATGCCAATAATAGATATCAAAATGGTTAGAAAACTTGTTGACCTAATGCCCTAGCCCTAGATAACCTAAACCTCCTAAAATATTTAGGTTACAAATATTAAAAAGCGTTATTGATGCTTAGACTGTTTCTAATAACATTGTTTTTAATAGCACTATTTCTAATAACATTCCCTCTAATAGCACTGTCTAAAACACCAGTATTGTCTATCGTGTCTATTAGCGACCTACTCGTCCCTAGTATCCAGCTCTCAAAAGGTGATACCAGTAATAATGGCCACTCTTTATCCTGCTGTACGGATACGGCAACGGCACTGACCACCACCAAACTCTCGCGCAACCATACAGGTACACCAAGCGTTTGATATAGCTTCTTGCCCGCTTGTGGACGTGATGCCAAGGCAGTTTGCACACGCTGCTGACGACCTAATGGTGCGAAGGTAATCTCAAACTTCTCATCACCATCTTGGTCGCTGTCTAATAGCTCTGCCAAGGCATTTGGCATCATTTGTGCTTGCCAAGTAAATTTACTATCCCTGCGTAAGGTAACTGATACAGACTGGGCAGCCTCTGAATCAGCATCAGCCACAACAAAATCAGATAAGGGTTGAATCTGTTTGGTAAGCGGCAACTCAAGCCATGTCAACCAATCGCTGCTGAGACGATAAAGCTGCTGACGGTAGCGGCAAATCGTATAGGACTGCTTGCGAGCTTGCCAAAAAAGCGCCGTTTGGTGATCAGGATCTTCACGTTGGCTTAGCATAAATACATCATCGACCAGCTGCTTAGCAGGCGGTAACGGTTCATCTTGACCGAGCCAATGATGCAATAGTTGCCGCTGACGATAAATGGGTAATGCTTGTAGCTTGTCTATATTTAGCACACGCTGGGCAGACGATAGCTGTAATGATGCTACCTCTATCTGCTGTAAATCTTCTGCCGCTTGTGCATTGATTATTAATTGGGCATCACGCAATAGCTGTGCGCTACGGGCGATATTGTCAATGACATTGGAATTATAGGTTGCCAATACTGGCATGATGTCGAGGCGTAGCCCACTACGTACATTATCGCCAGCATCATTGGTTGGGTCATCGATATAAGGGAGCTTTAGGCGCTGAGCATAATTGCTGATATTGGCGCGTTTGACCGTCAGCCAAGGTCGCCATAATGCCATACGCTGTGTGCCTTGCGTTTGGATACGCCACGGCTGCATACCCGACAGACCATTCACCCCAGCGCCTTGTATCAGCCGCATCAGCACCGTCTCTGCTTGATCATCGGCATGATGCGCTAAGAGCAATACATCATCTTGATTGAGTTGCGCTCGCATGACATCATAACGAGCCTGCCTTGCGGCTTGCTCATCATGACCATTCACTTGCGCACGTAAAATCCGACACGGTATCTGCTGCACTGCTGCCCAGTTAGCAACATGTGTCGCCCAAGTGTCACTATCTGCTTGCAAACCATGATTGACATGCAGCAATTGCGGCAAAAATGGCAACTTACCTTGGCGATAGAGCTGCACACACAGCGCAGCCAATGCTAATGAATCACGACCACCACTACACGCCAGCCAAAGCCGTCGACCGTGCAGCTGTTCACCATATTCAGCCATACTGCTCAATAATGCTTGTGCCAGATCGGCATCGACAGGCAAGTCTGCGATTGGCTTCATAGGATGCGAGAGGATTGCACTGCTGGTCATAATCAGCCTTATTTATTTAGCATGCATACATGAATTGACATATAAATGAATCAGCTTATACGTCAGCTACTACATCAGTTACAGCGTCAGTTAGCACCTATATTAACAGCCACAAAAAAACGCGCCATAAAATGACACGTTTTTATTTTAGCATTAAGACTCAGTCTCTAATATGAAAAGCTTTGTGTCCATGAATAGAAGCTTAGTAACAGAGATGTCATAGCGACCAATTAAGCAGGCAACATCACTTCTGAGTTAAAGGTTTTCAGCTTCTCATAACGTAGCTCACAACGCGCGTGTGCGTCTAAATCTTTAATCTCATCTAACTGCTCAGCAATAAGTGCTTTCAAGGCGATCATGACTGGTTGCGGCTTGATATGTGCGCCTTCACCTTCTTCAATGACGGCATCAATCAGCCCCATTTGATATAAATTAATCGCATTTAATTTCAAGGCTTCACTAGCGTCTTGTGCTTTTTCAGCTGTTTTCCACAGGATAGAGGCACAGCCTTCCGGAGAGATAACCGAATAAATACTATTTTGTAGCATATTGACTTTGTCACCAACACCAATTGCCAACGCCCCACCTGAGCCGCCTTCACCGATGATAGTCACGATAATAGGCACTTTTAGGCTAGAAAAAACGGCGATACTTTCTGCAATGGCTTGCGCTTGTCCGCGTTCTTCCGCGCCAATACCCGGATAAGCGCCTTGAGTATCGACAAAGGTCATCACAGGGATATTAAAGCGCTCAGCCATTTTGACCAAACGAATCACTTTGCGGTAGCCTTCAGGATTGGCCATGCCAAAGTTATGGGCAATACGCTCACGGGTACTGCGACCGCGATGTTGACCAATTACCATCACAGGCTGATCATCAAAACGCGCCAGACCACCAAGAATGGCTTTGTCATCGGCAAAAGCACGGTCACCGTGCAGCTCATCGAATTCGGTAAACAACTGATTAACATAGTCCATAAATAATGGACGCTTGGCGTGCCGTGCAAGCTGCACACTATCCCAGACAGTGCTCATAGACGCTTCCCTTTAATAATTATACTTAATGTATTTATGTTTAAGAATAATATCGTTATCGATTTTTAGATAATGAAAGTACAGTTGTAAACTCAATAGAGGCTATAGTAGCACATCTTAAATGGCATGACATTACTGACAAAGCCGCTTTTGTTACGTTAATCTATAGCATACTCATTACAATAGTAACGGCATCATGTTGATCGTCAGTGCAAAGCAGGGCTGTCTAGCCCTCAACCACGCTCAGCGTCACGCCCCATTTGGCAAACTGCTCAATCTCAGTATGCAGATCCGGCAATAAGAAAGCGTAATGCTCACTGCTATTGGCAACGGTGATTTGCCAGCAATGATCGTCCATGGCTTGTAACTGTAATTCTGGTAATTCATAATCGCTGCGGCTGTGATGCGCCAGTACGGCCAAACGTAGCAGCAGACAAAGATAAACGAGCTGATTACCACCGATAGTACAGGTCTGCTCTAACATATCAGACTTGAGCTTACGACGATGATTGAGCATCAGCTGTGCCATGCGCTTTTGATCGACTTGCGAGAATCCTGGAATATCAGAATACTCAAGCAAATACGCGCTGTGCTTATGATAACTACTATGACTGATGGCCAATCCTATCTCATGCAAGAAAGCCGCCCGTCTGAGTAAATCACAATCATCATTGGTAAG
This sequence comes from Psychrobacter sp. NC44, assembly GCF_904846655.1. Lineage (NCBI taxonomy): Bacteria > Pseudomonadati > Pseudomonadota > Gammaproteobacteria > Moraxellales > Moraxellaceae > Psychrobacter > Psychrobacter sp. NC44. The sequence goes on from NZ_CAJHBN010000013.1 coordinate 21,077, forward strand.
GGCGAGCTTCTCCTTCACTTGCTCAAATAAATGACGACTGGTTTTCACCACTTGTTTGGCTTGTTTTTTGTCCCCCGAATAACGCTTAATCAGCGCCAGCACACTGCGGTCACGAACATCTTCGCTAGCAAAGCGTCCAAGCATGTCGTACATCACACCTTCACGTAGTGCACCATCTGAGTAACTAATGGTATCGACACCCAGCACTTTCATGACTGCACGCAGTACCGCAACGCCTGCTGGGAAGACGGCTTTGCGATGTTCCTTAACGCCTTCTAAATCGATGTCATCGACGTTGCCAATTTTAAGCAACAGTTTCTCTAACTTTTTGACACCTTTATAAGTGATGCGCTCTTGCTCATCAGCCCAGCCCTTAGAGACCAGCACATTACGTACCGCTTTAATCGTCCCACTCGAGCCAACCACACTACTCCAGCCCAATTTTTGATAACGACCCTGAATCGCTAACACTTCTTTGCGAGCGGCTGATATCGCATTATTAAAGGCTTCTTTCGTGATTTGACCATCAGAAAAGTACTTCTGGGTAAAGGCGACACAGCCCATCTGTAAACTCTCGGTCAACAGCGGATCGAACTCTTGACCAATGATAAACTCTGTCGAACCGCCACCAATATCGATGACCAAACGCTTGTCACTACTGGCATTGGTGTGTGAGACGCCCAAATAAATCAAGCGCGCCTCTTCTCGTCCCGCGATAATCTCGATGGGTTTCGGCAATATTTTATTGGCACGGGCAATAAAGTCATTGGCGTTTTTGGCTTGACGTAAAGCGTTGGTCGCAACCACGCGAATGCGTTCGGGTGGTACCGAATCCAAACGTGCCACAAATCGGCTCAAACAGTCAAGACCTCGCTGTGCAGCTGCCGCACTTAAGATATTATTTTCATCCAAGCCTGCGGCGAGCTGGACTTTTTCAGACATAGAAACGACTTTTCGCACCTCACCATGGTCAAGACGCGCAATGGCCAGATGAAAACTATTGGAACCGATATCAATGGCTGCCATCATTTCATCATCAGCAAGCGGCGGATTTGTAAGGTAGTCAATAGGCATAAGAGGAATCGTTACCGTGTTGGATAAAAGGGAGAGGATATGGGCTAAAAATCAGACGATTGAGTCATATAAACATCGTAGCTGCACCAAATAGTGCCATTTACGCAAAGCGGCTCACGTATTTGACGTAATTTTCGCCATTAAAGCATTTATGCCAAACACTGGCAAGTGACCCAAATGCTAATTAAGCAGCAAGCACATCATCAACAAAATAACAAATGCGCCATAAACATCCATTGCTTGTGTTAAGGATAGCGTTTTGCTACATTAAAAACGACCAATATTATAATAAATAACAGTTACTTAATGACCGCCTAGCCGTTTTAGTAAAACAGAAAGCACTCTAATTACTCGCCCTAATATCTATACTCAATAAACGATTAGCAAGGAAGCTAAACAAATGAATCAAACGACCACACAAAACACTACCAAAAACGCCGATGCTCAAGCGGTCAGCAATGCTAAAAAAAACATGATGACAACCGTCAGCCCAACAAAGCAGAAATTTTATGACTTCTATTTAGCTGAACATCAAAACATGGCTTGTCGCCGCTTACATTTTGCTGGTAGTAGCTTTGGCTTATTGGGACTCGCAAAGTCGGTCAAAACCGCTTCGCCAAAACCATTACTTAAAGGCATCGCTGCTGGATATGCTTGCGCTTGGGTCGGTCATTTTTTCTTTGAAAAAAACAAACCTGCCTCGTTCAAATTCCCGCTAAAAAGCTTTGCTAGCGACTTTCGTATGTACAGTGATGTCCTACGCGGTAGACTCAGCTTAAAAGACCGTAAATTTGATAAAATTGGACGATAATAACTCGCCCCTAGCCCAACTAACGTAAAGACTTACGTAATATTTTTCCTACCGCAGTTTTGGGCAATTCATCGATAAACTCGTATGACTGCGGGCGTTTATAACCTGTCAAACGCTCACTTGCAAAGTCTTGTAGCTCCTCTACCGTCAAACTCGAATCTTTTTTGACCACAAACGCTTTGGGTACTTCACCGCTGTGCTCATCTGCAATACCAACCACCGCGACTTCAAGTACTTTCGGATGCTCTGTCAATGCCGCTTCCACTTCGTTTGGATAGACGTTAAATCCTGAAACCAGTATCATGTCTTTTTTGCGATCCACCAGCGTCAAAAATCCATGTTCATCTAGCACACCAATATCACCTGATTTAAAATAGCCATCCTTTGTAAAAGTATCTGCATTGTCTCGTTGCCAGTAACCACGCATGACCTGCGGGCCTTTAATACAAACCTCGCCCCGTGTACCTATTGCACAAGTTGCACCTTGTTCATCAATGATTTTAATATCCATCATCGCAAGTGGCAGACCAACGCTACCATTAAAACGATCTATACCAGGTGGATTAAAAGAGATAACTGGTGCAGTTTCGGACATGCCATAACCTTCATTGATAATCATACCAGTGACTTGTTGCCACTGATCAGATACGGCTTTGATGATTGCGGTGCCGCCACCAATAGATAGTGCCAAGCGACTAAAATCAAGGTTGGCAAACTTTAGATGATGCAGCATACCAATAAATAAGGTATTAACCGAAGGAATGACATGCGGACGATGCTGCTCGATGATATTGACTAATCCATCGATATCACGCGGATTGGTGACCAGTATGTCTTCCCAGCCGCCATAAATGCCTAGTAAGCCGCAAACGGTAAATGAGAAGATATGATAGAGCGGCAACGGATTGAGTATTTTAATCTGCTCGCTACGACCCGCTTCAATCGCATGACCAAACATCGCATAACACTGACAGACATTGGCCATGACATTGTAATGCGTGAGCATCGCGCCTTTTGGCTTGCCGGTCGTGCCACCCGTATATTGCAGTAAAGCTAAATCTTCACGCTCGATAGTAACAGGCTGATATTGCTCAGCGTGGTATGCACTCATAATATGGGCAAAGCTTATATTCTGCTCTGAGATATTTTTTGCAGCATTATCGGCTGTGGTTTGATTGGTTTGATTGAATTGACGAGTAGTATCGGCTGACGGTTCAAGTTGGGTAAGCAAAGCAATATCGTTATCAGCAGGTGCAGCACTCGGATTGACGGAACAATGTACGACGAATGAAAGTTGCGCTTTGACTGCATCATCTAACTGATCGTAAGCAGAGGTCATACCATCGAGGACAATCAGCACACTAGCTTGAGCATCCGTCAGCTGATGTGCCAATTCATAATGGGTATACATCGGATTGACATTCACCAATACCGCGCCTGCTCGCAGACAACCAAGTAACACCACGGCATACTGCAATATATTGGGTAATTGCACAGCAACACGGTCGCCTTTGCTCATTCCTTGTGATTGCAAAAAAGCAGCAAAGCGGCGGCTGGCAATATCCAATTGTGCAAAGGTAAGGGTGGCGGGCCCCATACTAAAAGCCACAGAATCACTATGCTGATCTATTTTGGGTTGCAATAAATCTAGCAGGTTGTGCTTGTTCTCTAATACATCTAAATTATTTCTTATTCCATATTTCTCATATGAGGCTTGCCATAACGGTGGCGTATTACTGCTAGGCATATCATTAATGCTTGTAGTCATCAGTTGGCGTCCTTGCTCAATTGTCTTGATTCATCTCAGAATAGCATAATTTATTGTTTATTTTGCAATCACCCAAAGAAGGAATTGTCTTCGTCCTAGTTTTTTAGTTTATGCAATCATCGTCAGAAAATCTTTATCTTTCATAGTGAAAATCAGAAAAGGATAAATATTGGGCACAAAAAAACCAGCATGATCTCTCATACTGGTTCTTGTAAGTACATACATTTTAAACAGATCTTAAATAAACAAGGTCTTAAATAAACAAGGTCCTGAACAAACAGTTACGCTTTTGCCATTTCTGCAAAAATTTCGTCAGCGGCTTTAATCGACGCATCAATATCTTCATTGCTGTGTTTAATTGACATAAAGCCTGCTTCATAAGCAGACGGTGCCAGATAAATACCGCGATCCAACATGCCATGGAAGAACGTATTAAACACCGTCATATCACACTCTGTCACGTCATCGAAGTTCTTTGGCGTGTCAGTTTCATTGTCTTTAACAAAGAACATGCCAAACATACCGCCCAATTTATTGGTACGCATGTTGATGCCATGTTTGTCAGCTGCCGCTTGAAAACCGCCTACTAGACGATCAACTTTCGCTGCTAACTCAGCATAAAAGCCATCTACGGTTAAGTCTTCAAACATCGCGATACCCGCACGCATTGCCAGTGGATTACCTGACAATGTGCCGGCTTGGTAGACGCCGCCGAGTGGCGCAATGCAAGACATCACTTCTTTTTTACCACCGAAAGCACCAACTGGCAAACCTGCACCGATGATTTTACCAAAGCAGGTCAAATCAGGATCAATACCGAAGTATGCTTGTGCGCCGCCCAGTCCGACACGGAAGCCCGTCATCACTTCATCAAAGATCAGCACTGAACCGTTGGCAGTACATTCTGCACGCAAGGTATCATGGAATTCTTGGGTCGGAATGACCATATTCATGTTGCCAGCGATCGGTTCTAAGATCACGCAAGCGACTTCTTCGCCCCATTTCTCAAAGCAATCTTTAATCGCTTGTGGGTCATTATAAGGAATCGTAATGGTGTGCTTAGCAAAATCAGCTGGCACACCTTTTGATGTTGGCTCGCCAATATCTAGCATGCCCGAACCTGCTTTTACCAATAAGCTGTCTGAATGCCCATGATAGCAGCCTTCAAACTTAACGATTTTGTCACGCTGGGTATAGCCACGAGCCAGACGAATTGCACTCATGGTCGCTTCTGTACCGGAGCTGGTCATACGAATCATCTCAACGCTTGGGACAATTTCGCAAATTTTATCGGCAACAGTCGTTTCAAACGGCGTTGGCGTACCAAAACTTAAACCATCATCCGCTGCTTTTTTGACCGCATCAATCACTTTAGGGTGCGCATGACCCAAAATCATTGGACCCCAAGAGCCGACATAATCGATATAAGCATTGTCTTCGGTATCATAAATTTTGCTGCCGTTAGCACGGTGCATAAAAATAGGCGTGCCACCGACACCAGCAAAGGCACGGACTGGCGAGTTTACGCCGCCAGGAATATGTTTTCGGGCTTGCGCAAATAGCTGTTCGTTTTTAGTGCTCATCATTATTCTCTACTTATTATTTCTTTAATATTGGTTCTGTCTTATTTTATTAAAAATAACTTTGCGGCTTGTTGTTAATGCTTAGCAGATTTTTAAAGCACATTTAATAATTTATGCTTTTTTAACAACAGATGATTTAAGCTTCATTGGGCCAAAACCATCAAGTTTACAGTCAATATCATGACCATCAGAGGCATCGGGCAGCAGGCGAATACCTTTTGCTTTAGTACCGACTTTAATAACAATCGATGAACCTTTGACTTTTAAGTCTTTAATCACGGTGACGGTATCGCCATCTTGCAGCTCATTACCGACCGCATCACGAATGACCGCGTCTTGCTCTTCAGCTTGTGCCGCATCGGTTTCAGCCGCAGTCCATTCATGAGCACACATGGGACATACCAGTAACGCACCATCTTCGTACGTATATTCAGCATCGCATTTTGGGCAATTGGGTAAGCTCATAATTTCCTCGTCAGCCGTGATAAATTGGGTGTATTCTAGAGCTAACATTGTACCGTAACTCGCCAGCTTTAACCAATCGCTTCGCTCGTAAATGCGGTGCTGTGACTAATTGATAGATTCGCTCATGTCTTACAGCGGACGTTTTTTATCACACAGTGTTTTGTGGTACTCTGCTTTAACTAAATTTGGTTTGATGGCCATATATCTTTAGATGGTAAAAACCTCAATATTTACTTTAGCAATTACTTTAACAACTCAGTATTCACCACAATATCTGAGGCTATGGCTACTGATAACGATAGCGACTTATGAATAGGATAATAATAATGACTCAATCAAACGTATCGACCCTCTCATCAACATTGCCACAATTTGTTCAACTAACGATTCAAGGTGAAGATGCAGAAAAATTCTTGCAGGGTCAGCTAACCTCTGATGTCACCAAGCTCGGACTCAGTTATCAAGCAACGGCGCTTAGCAATTTAAAAGGTCGCATTGATTTTGGTTTATGGATAAAAAAACAAGCTGAAAAGCATTATGATGTGGTTATCAGTGCCGATTGCGCTGAGGCTTTTCAAGCCCATTTAAAAAAGTTCGGTGCCTTTTCAAAATTTGACACCAGTGCGCCCGCGCCCATTTATCCTTGCGTGCTTGATGACGTGCCAACCTTTAGCCATCAAGAAGACCACAATAAGCCAACCGATACCCAAGCGTGGATGCAAGAGAGTCTTGCCATTGGCAACTATTGGATAGTTGCTGCAACCCAAGGTCTGTTTCAGCCACAAGAGCTGCGTCTGCATCAGCGCGGCGGTATGGACTATGATAAAGGCTGCTATCTTGGTCAAGAAGTGATTGCCCGTATTTATTTTAAGGCAGCGCCAAAAGCGTTTTTACATTATGTCAGCGGCGCAGGTGACGTGCCAGCAGCCGGTGACAAGCTAGAAAAAATTCAGGTGGTTAATGCGATTGCCGATGACACTATTAATGGTAATGGTTTTAAAGCATTGGTCGTTGCCCGTCCAGAGCATTTAGCCGATAGTGAGCTTACTATATTAGACTTACCGCAAGCGCTGCAAGCCGATGTTGCGCGCCAAAAATAGTGCGATATGATGAGTGACGCGTAATAAGCAGCACTCGTCAAAACATTTTTACTAAAAAAGCAGCAGAGTAATCTATGACCCATATTGCGGTACTCGGAGCGGGTGTGGTGGGCGTGACCACCGCATGGTATCTTCGCCAAGCAGGCTACGATGTGACCGTCATTGAGCGTGAGCCAGCTGCCGGTATGCAGACCTCATTTGCCAATGGTGGTCAAATATCTGTCTCGCACGCAACCCCTTGGGCCAATCCTGCGGCTCCTATGAAAGCGCTTAAATGGCTGTTTCGCGAGGATGCACCGCTGCTGTATCGCTTGCGTGCTGATAAGGCGCAGCTTAAGTGGGCGATGCAGTTTTTGCAAGAATGCCGTGCAGATAGAGCCGATGCCAATCTGGTACAAATGGTACGTTTAGGCTTGTATTCACGAGATGCACTACAACAGCTGCGTGCTGATATTGATATTGATTACGAGCAGCAAACGCGCGGTATTATGCATTTTTATACCAATCAAGCGGAATTTGATGCCGCCATTGCGCCAACGGAGCGCATGCAAGAGTTAGGCTGTGAGCGTCATGTCATCGATATCAATAATGCCGTTAACTTAGAGCCTGCGCTTTACCCTATTGCTCATAAGCTAAAAGGTGCGACTTATACCAGCCGTGATGAATCGGGTAATGCCCATTTATTTACCCAACGCTTAGCCGAGCGCTGCATCGAGGCTGGCGTTAAGTTTTTATACGATACCGAGATTCTGGCGTTAAACACTGACGACTATTCTGCGCGCCCGCATGTGCATAGTATTACCATTCAACCTAAGGGAGAAAACGCGCAAACCTTTAGTGCAGACAGCCATGTACTGGCATTGGGCAGCTATAGCGTATCGCTCATGAAACCGCTGCATATTCATCTACCTATTTTCCCTGCTAAAGGCTACTCGGCCACTTATCAAATCAACCCTCGCGCCCCGCATCTGGCACCCTTTGTCAGTCTCATTGATGATGAGTTTAAGCTGGTGACATCACGCCTTGGCGACAAGCTACGCGTCGCTGGAACAGCAGAATTTAACGGCTACAATTTGGATTTAAATAGCACCCGCTGTGCAGCCATTACCCGCCGTGTGCAGCAGTTATTTCCCAAAGGTATCATCGCCAATTCTGTACAATACTGGACAGGGCTGCGTCCGATGACACCTTCTAATGTGCCGTTAATTGGGCGCGCGCACAGAGGTCAAGTCCGTCATGGCAGTCATAATGTGGATGCTAGTTTTGATAATTTATGGCTTAATACGGGTCATGGTACGCTTGGCTGGACGCATGCTTGCGGTTCGGCGCAGGCTATCAGCTTATTGATACAAGGTGAGACGCCGCCAGTCGATTTTGATTTTGTTGGCCTAGTAACGTAAGAATAAGAAACGTAAAAAAGGCGCTACCAATATAAGTCAGCGCCTTTTTTCTTTATATGGAAGACTTTTATTCTAGAACTATTTTATGCAGCGCTCCCTGATTTCATATCGAAATCAACGTCAGAATCAGCCGTCTCCAAATCAGTCGCTTCTGGCGCGATTGCTTCCAATTGTACTGGTACACCATTGACTGCCGCATTGCCACTTAGCTGATCGATTAAGGTATCGTCCGTCAAATCATTGACACTGACGCCCGCATGCGCTTGAGCGATTTTTTGTCTTACCCCTTTACGGCCGTGACCCCAACCATGGGGGATACTCACCACTTTGGGCATCAGCTCATCCGTCACTTCTGCTACGATCGTCACACTACCCACACGCGACGTTACTTTTACGTTTTGACCATCCTCAATACCGTACTCTTTCGCTGTTTCAGGATGCAGCATCAAAGTACAGCGCGGCTTACCTTTTACCAAGCGATAGCTGTTGTGTAGCCACGAATTATTACTGCGTACATGACGACGACCAATCAATAGAATTTGCTTGTCATCATAGTCCTGCATCATCTCCTGTACGCGCTCTAAATCTGCTTGATAAAAATCAACATTGAGATGAATCTGCTTATCTTTGTGTTTTAACGCTTGTGGCAGCATAGTTTTGAGCGATCCCAAATCAATTCCATGCGGATTTTCCTTCAATTGCTTTAGATTGAGACCCTTATAAGGCCCACGTTTTAGACCTTGATTAAGCACAAATTTCGGACCCAAAACTTTTATTATTAGGCGTTCAACTTTGGTTGCAAGGGCGGCTTTTTTATCCAAGCGTTTCGCCAGCTCTAAGTAAATTTGCCAGTCATGCTTGGCGCTTCTTTGCTTAGCAAACAATGCCTCTGAATATTTGGCAACGTTATGGACGGCAAAATTGTTAAAGGTGACGTCATAATGATCGCGCTCTAGCGGCGATACCGGTGGCAAAATGATATGCGCATGACGGCTGGTTTCTGTGACAAAGTAGTCAATAGCGACCATAAAGTCTAAGTTGGCAAAAGCCGTATCTAACTTTTCACCATTTGGCGTGCTGAGTACAGGGTTGCCCGCGACAGTCATAAAGCCTTTTAACTGCCCCGCCCCTTCTACCAACATCTCATCCGCCATTGCCACGACGGGATAATCGCCATTAAAATCAGGCAAGTTACTCACGCGGCTATGGCGCTTACCTAAATAACCTGGGCCTGAGTTATTGACCACGTCGACCGCAGGATTGGGGAACATCAGACCACCCACTTCATCAAAACGACCTGTGACAATATTAATCAGCATGATTAGATATTGACTCAGTAAGCCAAACTCTTGCACCGAGACGCCCATGCGCCCATAACAGACCGAGCTTTCGGCTTCACAAAACTCTTTGACCAGTCGTTTAATCTCTTTTGCCGCAATGCCAGTAATCTCAGCAACGGACTCGGCGCTATAGTCTTTTGCAAAGTCTGCAATGCGTGCAATCTCTGGCACGAGCGCCGCCGCTCTACTATTTTTAGCATGTGGCTTATCCGCATATCCTTGGAGATAAATTTCATTGAGCATGGCAAGCAAGAGCAAAACATCGGTCGCTGGGCGGATAAAATGATGCTCGCTAGCAATATCTGCCGTTTCGGTGCGTCTTGGATCAATGACTACCACTTTACCATCACGCGCTTTGATATCTTTTAGTTTTTGACGCATATTTGGTGCGGTCATAATACTGCCGTTAGACGCTAGCGGATTGCCACCAATGATGAGCATATATTGAGTACGATTGACGTCAGGCACAGGGATGCGCAGCATATGCCCGAACAGATGCATGCTAACAATGTGATGCGGCAACTGGTCGATGGAAGTCGCAGAAAAGCGACTGCGCGTCTTGATACTGGTTAATAGATGCTTAATAGTTAACATGCCGCCCAAATTATGGACATTAGGATTGCCTAGATAAATACCGAAAGCGTTTTGACCATGTTTTTTCTGTACCGACTGAATACCGGCGGCAACCTTATCGAGAGCTTCAGCCCAGCCAATCTCTTTCCAACCGTTAGCGGTTCTCTCAACGGGATGACTCAGGCGATCACTGTCTTCATGCAAGTCTTGCAAAGCAGTCGCTTTTGGACAAATATACCCTTTAGAAAATGGATCATCTTTATCGCCTTTAATCGATAATACCTTTGCTCCATCGTGCTTTATTTCAATACCGCACATTGCTTCGCATAAATTGCAGGTTCTAAAATGTGTTTGTTCATCCGTGTGACTCTTTTCACTAGCCATGGTCGCGCTCCCTGTTATTTTTTACTATAGTCATTCCACTATAAAAGTATTACTGCGTTAATCTCGTTTGAAGTATTAAATAGACATCTACACTCGGTTGCCTTGTACTACTTTTAAATTGAATCGACTATAGCGCTTTCACTATATAAATTCCGTTTTATAAGTTTAATATGGTTGCTAAATTTGCTCATCTTGAAACTATTGAGCATTAGTTAAAGCTAAGCATTACTAAAAATTAATAAGCTAAATAACTAGCCATCTACTCTGCGCTTGTCTTTGGTGAAAAAATGGCTAAAGACGCCATCAAAGTTTTTGCACAATATCTCAATAGCTTGCTGCCGTGAATAACGCTGCTGATGACAGCCCAATATCAATTCATGTACTTGGGCGGCAGCGACATCAACACAGAGATTAACCTCAAATCTATCAAAAGAGCACTCGGCTGACTGCAACCCTGCTATAAATATTTTGGTCCACTCGTCTCTTATCTCTATGATTAGACTTCCCAACCCGTTACGTTCTATGTTTGAATCAAAGCGCAGACTGTCTTCGAGCAAACGTTGAAATAAAGTGATGTTTTGAAAGGCGGCATCAAAAATCAATGTTAGGCATTCCTGACAACGATCATTGAAATCCTCTTTAGACAGCGTTGGATAGTCTTTAAGCATATTTACCCATGCCATGCGCATCGGCGATAAATAGTTGTCTTTAAGTTGCTTGCTTAACACCTGCTGCAACGCATCTAAACTATAAAAATGATTATAAAAACTTGGCTGAGCAATACCTGCGCCTTTCGCGATTTTATTCATGCTCATACCAAGAGCGCCCTCTACGCTATACAGCTGCAAGGCACTTTTGAGTAACGTATGACGCGTTTTCGCCTTTGCCAGCTCGCGTTTTGTTTCCGGTTTTTTAGCACTTACGCTGTTAAGTACATTCACTATCAATCTGCCCCAACTTAATCTATAAAACAATTGTCATTTCAACTATAAGGCTATAGTCATTTAAACAAGAAGTCTATCACTAAATATTTAACCTTACTCATTCTTGATGATTCGTTTTAACCCATCCTAAAACAATCATAAAAAATAGCCGCCATATTTATGATGACAGCTACTTTTTTTATTCCTATATTTACAGCGTGTGATGACGTCATTTTTTATAAATCATTGCCAGACTTGTTGTTTCTCTTTACGTATGTCACTGATAAAACACTTCATTCATTACACAAATGGACGCTGCATAACATAGCTGTGCAGATTTCAATAATGGAGCAACACTCTCAACATTGCATATACAGACATGGCGATGGTGAGCACTTATATTAGATATCACCAGTTAACTGATTCATAAGTACTGATAGCAGCTGAGTAAAATGTCGATTAAAGACAGATGGAATAATTGTCTCAATAACCAACTTTATAATAAAAGAAGGAACATAAAAATGAACGAACATACTCTAAAAGGTGAATGGAAACAAATAAAAGGCTCAGTAAAGCAAAAATGGGCTGATCTTACTGATGATGATTTATTACACGTTGAAGGTAGCCGTGATAAATTGGTCGGAAAAGTTCAAGAACGTTATGGTCATAGCAAAGATGATGCTGAACGTGAAGTAGACGCATGGCGTACTGAACATAAATACTAGTAGATAATCATGCTTGTAAGAAGCATGAAGATAAAAATTTTATAAGCAGATTATTTAAACAAAAACCGTATTAGTTTCTAATGCGGTTTTTTTATGCTGGACTTATCACCAACTTGATCTATATCACATAATTTTAAGAGATAAAACTCAAAGTCCAGACACGATAAAACCGCATAGCAATTAACTGTTATGCGGTTTTATTGTTAACCATCCATGTTACCTATCACTACTGTTTCCCATGCATCCTTGCATAATATTCAGTATATTGTGATACTGGGCATCCTGCCCTTTTTACTACAACTACCAGCATTAACTACTGATAGCAGCAAAGGGTATGTGTCCTTACTCCACTTATCATTATCATCCTGATGCTAATAAGTGAATCATTATCCTTAATGCGGTTAACTCAATCCTTGAGTCACATTCCCTAATGCCGTGTGACTATAATGCCTAATTCCTAACCTGATGTTAAGTCGCGTAAGCGTCATTTCGTGTAAGCATATGCTTACATGATTCATATTCGTTACCCTGATTACAACTTATTAACGCAAAAGACACTTATCATCAAGCTTCGTACATTATGATAGATAATGTAAGAAAATATTTCAAAGCGCCTAATGGTAATGACGATGGTAATAATCAATTTGCCAGTAAGTTATGAATACGATTATATGAAAAATTTATAGAGTGCATACGTGCTCGGCTATCACCAGCAATGATGCGACGGGTAATTTAAAAATATTATAGGATGTTGGATCATGAAAATTCTAAAGCCTTTCTCAATTAAGACCATTATATCTACTGGTCTTGCGGTTACATTATTGGGTACTACAGTTGGGTGTGCCGTCGTCGGTTCAGGGTATGATAATTACCCAGTATATGGTGGTAATGATGATTATGGTAACGCTGACTATAACCGTATTAGTCAAAAGCTACGCGCTGATCTGCGCCGTAAAGGCTATCAGGTTATGGATATCAAATCCGATAACTACCGTGGCAATCGCATAATGACCGCTTATGCCAAAAAGAACAACCAAGCATACGAGCTAAAATACACGTATCCTGATCTAAAACTTATTAGCTCAAATAAAAAAGCTTGGTCTAATGTTTGGCAAGACGATAGATATGACAAAGACCATTACAACAAAGACAAATATAAAAATAATGGCAAGCATAAGAATAATAAGCACTATAAAAATGATGATATCGAAGATAACATTAAAAGAGACTCGCGTTATCCAGCAATTAAGCAACGTGCGATCAATAAAATACAAGGCATGGGCTATCGGGTCAACGACATTGAGTTGGAAGAAAAGAACGGACGCGGCGTGTTCGAGATTGAAGCCAAGCGCGGCTCACAAGAGTATGAAATACGACTTGGTTACCCAAACTTAAATGTGATTAAGATTGAAAAAGACTAGGGCATGTCCTCCATTCAATTGATAGTTATAGTCAATCCTATATAAATCAGATACGGTATCAGGCTCGCTTAGTCTACTACTTATAGTACTTTCGCTTGCCTTCCTTGAATCTAAATTATATTGAACCGACTATATTTAAGCGCATTAAAAATGAGAGTAGCAAAATAAAGCTATTAAATAAAGTTTTGGCATCGTTTCTTACTTGATGCCTTCGGTCAAATAAGCCAGCCCTTGGTTTATTTGACCCTTTTTTATAAAAGAAGCAAAAATATTTTTGACATCATAAGAGGATTTGATGAACCACCATACTTTATTAAAAACCACTACTAGCGCCAGTATGATTGCAGTGTTGCTGACGATAACGACTGGCTGTGTCACCGCACCTGGTTATAATGCTTACGGCGACCTTTACGAAGATGTTTATAAAGACAGTAAGGTCTACAAAAAGCACAAGAAGACCATCAACTCCATTGATAAAGAGCTTTATCAGCCTGCTATCGAGCAAAGGGCTGCCAATAAAGTCAGCAATATGGGTTATCGAGTCAAAGACGTCAAATACAAAAAAGGTGACAGTAAAATAAAAGTAAAAGCCAAACGCGGCAGTGAAGATTACAAAATCGAGCTTGGCTATCCGAGTTATAACGTGATTAAGATCAAAGAGGATTGATAGCTAACCCTAAAAGTCTAATACTTCAATCACATTATAGGCAGGCGTTTCATAAGGATGCGCCTGCTTTAACGCCTCGACGACCTGTATAATATCAGCATCAGCCACTACCATTTCTACCCGCCATTCCTCAACGGTTTCCAGTCGATCATGTGCTCCAATATTCGGATTACTGCCTGCCAGTGGCATAAATTGCCCTGTCCCCTGCACTTGCCAACAGCACTGTTCATAATTGCCAATCGTCCCAGCGCCCGCCGAAAATAAAGCGGACTTGACCTGCTCTAATGCTGTATCTGGAATAAAAACGGTCAGTTTATACATGTATTACTTCCTTCCAGTCTATTTAGAAAAACAGCCATCAACTATCAATCTTACTATTTTTTGGATAACGAAGGATGGTCTGTCCAAATGTAGCGTAATAACCACTCTTTTGCCTCGCCCGCATAATCAATGCCAATCCGTGGACGCAGCGATACTGGCGGCTTGCAACCGTCGTCTTCTATCCAAACGGCTGATGCTGGATGAATGGATTTGCCATACAAGTCACGGTCGATTTGTAAACGCTTGGTCAGCTTACCGGGACCAGCGAACTGCTTGGGATGAATCAGTTGTTGATCTAAGCTCAATAATTGCTCATCTCGCAAGCGGCCACTATCTTCTGCTAAAAACCCCGCACGTATCAGCACCGACTCAGGGGAGTCGATAGCACCACTGATTAAATTGAGCATATGATGGACGCCATAAGTCAAATACACGTAAAAAACACCACCTTGCTCATACATGATTTCAGTGCGCGGCGTTCGACTGCCAGCATGTGAATGACAAGCGGGATCGCCCGCACCGATGTAAGCTTCGGTTTCTGAGATACGCATACGTAGTATTTTAGGCGTGCCATCCGTATCTAACAGCTTTCTACACAGCACTTTACCTATTAAGTCAGCAGCGACCACACAGGTTGGTCGAGTAAACCATGATGGCGCTAAAATAGTAGGCTGCGCCGTGGAAGTTTGAGACGTTGACATTAGTAATGACCTTTTATGCTTTTATATCATTGAATAATTAATAAGTTATCATAAAATTAAGAAAAGGTATGGCACACAGTGTTTAAGGAATGTTTAAACAAACCTTGCAAGGTCGATATAGCATTCAAAAAGATGATTTCTGCTGAATGAATAAGCATAAAAAAGGAAGAATGAGGTAACATTGGAATGAGGAATGAAACGTAAACTTAGACAAAAAGGAAGTCAAAAAATGAAAGGGATTACACGCTTCTCGAATAGCTTGATGGAAAAATATTTACCAGATCCATTTCTGTTCGTCATTATTTTAACCTTGGTTATTTTTGTAATGGGCTTAGGTTTAACCGACTCTTCACCGGTACAGATGGTGGCGTTTTGGGGTGAAGGCTTCTGGGCTTTGCTGGCATTCTCAATGCAAATGGTGTTGGTGCTAGTAACTGGTTTTGTATTAGCAAGCAGCCCCATATTTAAAAAAGGGCTGGGTAAACTTGCCAGTTTCGCAAGCTCGCCAGGTAGTGCGATTATACTGGTCACCTTAGTATCGCTTGCAGCAAGCTGGATTAATTGGGGATTTGGCTTGGTCATTGGGGCATTATTTGCCAAAGAGCTGGCGAAGCGTGTCGAAAATGTCGATTACCGTTTATTGATTGCCAGCGCCTATTCTGGATTTATCATTTGGCATGCCGGATTCTCTGGGTCGATTCCATTATCCATTGCAACAGCAGGCCATCCCTTCGTTGATAAAATCGGTGTTATTCCAACAAGTGCGACCATCTTTGCTAGCTATAACCTAATTATCGTCGCAGCATTGGTTATTATCGTCCCTTTATTAAACCGTCTGATGATGCCAAAAAAAGAAGATACGATTACGGTAGATCCAAAACTTCTAGTAGATCCTATCCCTGAGGATCTGCCAGCCAAATCGGATATGACACCAGCAGAACGCTTAGAAAACAGCTGGATTTTATCAATGGTCATTGGCGTATTGGGCATCGCCTTTATCGTGTATTATTTCGCACAGAACGGTTTTGCTCTAACGCTCGACTTGGTTAACTTTATGTTCTTGTTTCTTGGTATTATATTTCACGGTACACCTCGCAAGTATTTGATTGCAGTTCAAGAAGCGGTTAAAGGTGCAGGCGCTATCATCGTCCAATTTCCTTTTTATGCAGGCATTATGGGAATGATGACAGCTTCGGGGTTGGCAGGTGTGATGTCAGAAGCGTTTGTCAACGTTTCAACAGCGGAGACGCTACCACTTTTTGCTTTCCTCAGTGCAGGACTCGTCAACTTTTTTGTTCCTTCAGGTGGTGGACAATGGGCAGTACAAGCACCAATCATGTTAGAAGCGGCGGAAATGTTGGGTAGTGATCCGTCACGAGTTGCTATGGCTGTAGCATGGGGTGATGCTTGGACAAATATGATTCAGCCATTTTGGGCATTACCAGCACTGGCGATCGCAGGTCTAAAAGCCAAAGATATCATGGGTTTTTGTGTCATCGTGCTGATTGTCAGTGGTGTTGTGATTGGTTTAGGACTCTTGTTTTTATAATAAATCCTATAACTCCAACATTAACTATTTTAATAAAGAGGTTGTTCTTATCTTTAGATAATAATGAAGTAAATCAAATAGCAGTGGAGCTATTCAGAATAGCCATATTTGATAATAACGACTACCTTTAGGTCAAAGCCTTTATATTATTAGTCGTAAGATAAACACGAAGATTAATTTAAAATCACAAAAAAACTGAGCACATGGCTCAGTTTTTTTTACGCTAAAGATTGACCTGCAGTGCAGTGCCAATCAAACATCTAGCTTAATGGCACACCAATACGGTTAGCCACTTCTTCATAAGCTTCAATGACATCGCCTAATGATTGACGGAAGCGGTCTTTATCCAGCTTCTTCTTAGTCGTCTTGTCCCAAATACGGCAGCCATCTGGTGAAAACTCATCCCCTAAGACGATACGGTCATGGAACACACCAAATTCTAGTTTGAAATCAACCAGTATCAAATCACCTGCTTCGAATAACGCCTTTAACACTTCATTTACTTGATGAGTCAGCTCTTCCATTCTTGCCAGTTGTGCTTCGGTTGCCCAGCCAAGAGACACAGCAAGTGACTCATTGACCATTGGATCACCCAGCGCATCATCTTTATAAAACAGCTCATAAGTAGGTGGCGTCAATGCTTGCCCTTCTTCTAAGCCTAAACGACGCACCAAACTGCCCGCAGCAAAGTTACGCACCACGCACTCAACCGGAATCATATCCAAACGCTTGACCAATACTTCATCTTCAGACAATTGCTTTTCAAAATGCGTTTCGATACCAGCATCAGCCAATTTTTGCATGATGAAAGCATTAAAACGATTATTGACGACGCCTTTGCGGGCTAACTGTTCAATACGCTTGCCATCAAGCGCTGAAGTATCATCACGGAAATGTAGAATCAAAAGATCATTATCTTCAGTTTCATAGACAGATTTGGCTTTGCCTTTATACAGCAGTTGTTGCTTTTGCATTATGGGAATTCCTGTTCGTTCAAGCTTATGTGGTAAAAACGCGCAGCGACCGCTGATTTTTGTATGACAGAATGAATAATATTTACATTAATCACTGTAAAATGTCAGCGGTATAAATAAGGGAATAGCTTTAATTCGAAGGACTACTGACAGCGCGCTCAGGCTTCGGTAGCTGGTACTGATTACCTGATTCGTTCTGTAATTTCAGCGTATTTGCACCAGCATTAGGAGTTGCATACAAAGGTACAAAAGGCGCTGGTTCTTTGTTAGCAGGCAGCTCTATTGGCACAAGCTTCTTGCTTTGCTGATATTCTAAGCTACCATTGTCACGCTTACTAAGTAAGTTTTTAGCACTTTGGCAACCGCTCAATACTAAAGTACTTCCCAATATTAAGGTCAGCAGCGCAGGGAATATTTTTGCAGTCGGTGATGATGTTTTCATCATATTATCTCTCTGAGTTAGCATTTACACGCATCATTTTATAATAAGTTCGCACGCACCAAGGCGTCATCAATAGTGGCATGATGTTGTTCAGCCAACCATACCAAAGGCAGACGAATACCAGTATCTATCATACCCATTTTATGAAGCGCATATTTTGCTGGGATAGGACTTGACTCAATGAACAAGTCACGGTGTAAATGCTTGACCACATCATGTACTTTATGAGCCGCATCAAAATCACCACGAAGCGCCGCTGTAAAAGTCTCGCTCATCGCTTTCGGGGCGACGTTGGCAGTGACTGAGATATTACCTTTACCACCAAATGTCATCAAATCAAGCGCCGTACTGTCATCGCCAGATAGCACGACGATTCTATCGCCCACTGCTTTGATCAATTGCTCACCGCGAGCAATAGAGCCTGTGGCATCTTTAATTGCGACGATATTATCGATATCAGCCAGACGTTCTACGGTCTCTTGTGCAATATCAACGACCGTACGTCCTGGCACATTGTAAAGCATCTGCGGGATATTTACCGCGCGCGCGATAGCCTTATAATGTTGGTATAAGCCTTCTTGTGGCGGCTTGTTATAATAAGGCGCAACCAATAATGCACAATCTGCACCAGCGTCGGCAGCATCTTGGGTCAGCTTAATGGCTTCCATCGTATTATTGGCACCTGTTCCAGCAATCACTGGTACACGACCTTTGACATGCTGAACAAAGTAGCGAATGACATCGCTGTGCTCTTGCATAGATAATGTCGCTGACTCGCCAGTAGTACCAACGGCAACGAGACAATGTGTGCCTTGCTCAATCTGCCAATCTATGAGATCCGCCAGACGTTTATAATCAACCGTGCCGTCAGGATGCATGGGCGTTACCAAGGCTACCATTGAGCCTTGTAGTCGGGTTTTGATCTCGTCGTATGCTGTGCTCATAACCGTGCCTTACTGTATTATCCTAGCTTTTTTCAAAGCTGTCACATGATAGGTCGTTGGCAAGTGTCAATGATTACGTCTACACCTGTACTCATATTGTGTACATTCATAGGCGCCATTGGCAATATCTTGCTTGATATTAATGCTAAGTATTTTTTATTATCAATCTTTTTCTATGATAAAAGCGTTAACAATATAGATGCTAAAAATCGTCTTGGCCTTATTTTTGCCAATGACCGACAACGCTTATTTAATACTAAAAATAGAATAATAAAAACGCCTGCTAGTGTAGCATATTTTGATTTGACCGCTATCAATCAATTAACGTTCAATCAATTGAATTGCTGACATGCCGTTACAACCTACAAACCAACAGCCTTATTATTCAACTCTCAGTTTAGCGCAATGAATCAGCGCTGATAAGTCTTTTGAGTCATGTTAACGAATCGTCAACACATCGATAGTGGGGCGATACAAGCGAAAAGGCAACCCTCGTGTACCAATACCGCTACTGACAAATATCTGCGCACTGCCATGTTGGTATAAACCCCGCTGCTTACCCATGCGGCTATTATTCAACAGGGTTGACTGCTCGCTACTACGTGCGATATTTTTTTGTTTTTGTGCCAACCATATATTTTTTTGAATCGCCTTTGCTGCACCAGTAATCAATAGTGGTCGTGGCTGTAAGGATTTTGGCAAATCGCTAATACTATCAAATCGTGAAGCCAAGATGATGACGGGCTTCGTGGTATTAGCAATTTCAGCACCAAGCGCGGCTTTATCAGACGCATTTGCCTCTTCAATATCAGCAAACTGTTTAGGAACATCTTGCCAGCCGCAAAGCACGGCGACGGTTGGGCTATTTTCCAAATTTTGCTGTCTAAAACCCTCTTTATTATTTTTAGAATAACTCGCACTGGGCATTACTGGAAGCGCATTAGTAGCCCTAGTACATTTAAGTGGCAGCGAGGTACACTGTTGACCAATATAGCTGATATCAAGCACATCAAAGGCACTGGACAACGTATCTTCTAATAACGGCTGTCCTTGCTTAGTCGTATTAATCGATTGATAACGCAAGTCTGAGGTACTCATCACTGTATAAATAGGCTTATTAACCCCTTTAAACAACATGAGCTGACCCACTAAATCAGCACTTGGATAATATAACCAGTCGCCTGTAATCAGCACCGCATCTGCTGGTAACGCATTGATGGTAGCAACCAGTTTACGAATATGACGCGGCTTGCCGCTATACAAGCCTATGCGTAAATCAGCCAATACGGCAACCGTCAGCGGTGTGGATAAATCTAAGTCGATTGCATGATGATCTAAACGTAAACGATTGGGTTGTATCACCACGGTATAAAAATAGAACCCCATTGCAAATACGGCCACTAGCACGAGTGTCAGTGATAGCTGCGGCAGTATCGGCAACATTTCTTGCGACCAACCTATCACCAACAGCAAAGCCCAAACGGGCATAGTATAGGCAGCATAATATAGTGCCAACTTCAACCAAATACGCATAAAACGTTTGGTAGGATTGGCATTGAACGTTTGTAATCCTGACCACAGTACAATATACGCAAGCAATACTGCTGTCGTAGAGATACTTAGGATATAAAGAGCATGGTCAGTCATAATTACCTGATGGTTACGGAAGGGTATGAGCCTAGCAACTGGCTTACCCTATATTAGAACGTATAGAGCGATAAATAAATCGCTCAATGAATAAGTTAGTGACAGTGTTGGAGCTTTTTGAATCATGGGTAAAAAAATCAGCCATTATAGGGGTCGAGCTCTATCATAGACAAGTAGAATTATTGACGCGTCTGTTATGCCATGCTCAATTGCTGCCCCGAACACCCATTACCCATTACCCATTACCCATTACCCCTACTAAGCTATCAAGGCTTACTCAATACGTAAACCAATAATCGCGGGAATACCTTGGCGGATAATTTCAATGGTCACTACGCCTTTTTTGGGCAATGATGAAATCGCGCTTGAAAAATCCGTGACCTTTTTAATTGGCTTTTGGTGAAAATTGGTAATCACATCACCTGCCAATAGACCTGAGCGCGCCGCCAATCCCGTTGGGTCAACTGTGGTAACCAAAATGCCCGTCTTATTATCCACTGCGATTTCTGCTTGCTCATCAGCGGTCAAGTTACGTAAACGCAAGCCTAACTGCACCTCATCATTCTGCTGATCGCCGCCTTGTGCTCTCACATCATTGGGCGCATAAGTGAGTTTGCCGCTGATGGTCATCTGCTTACCATTACGCTGAATCTGTGCGCGGAAGCTATCGCTCGGTTTGGCACGATTGAGCAAGTTTAATAAATCTGAGGCGCGCATAATTTGCACTTCATTATATTGCAAAATGATATCGCCAGGTTTTAGACCAGCTTTTTGTGCAGGTGAGTCTGGTGATACTCTTGTCAGTAGTGCACCTTGAGGACGATCTAGGTTATAAGCTTCTGCTAAATTGCGATCGATGTCTTGTGGATAAATACCTAAATAAGCACGTACCACTTCGCCATCGGTTTTTAGCTGCTCGTAAATATCCATCGCCGCATCAATCGGAATGGAAAACGACAGACCCATGTAACCACCAGTACCACTAAAGATACGCGAATTAATACCAATCACTTCACCGCGCTGATTAAATAGTGGACCGCCTGAGTTACCAGGGTTCAATGCCACGTCTGTTTGGATAAATGGCACGCTGGTATCGCGTGAAAAGCTGCGTGATTTAGCACTGACAATGCCCGCCGATGCTGAGTAATCAAAACCAAATGGCGAACCAATAGCTAGTACTGGCTCCCCTACTTTCAGAGCATTCGAGTCGCCGATAGGCAAAGCGGGAAATTGGTTGCCCGAGACTTTTAGCACTGCCACATCAGAGCGCTCATCACTACCAACCAAGGTTGCATCAAGCTCCGTTCTATCGTTAAGAGTAACAGTGATTTTATCAGCGCCCTCCACCACATGATGGTTGGTTAGCATATAACCATCGGCTGTGACAAAAAAAGCCGTGCCATAAGCATGCTCAATTGCTGGCGTGGCAGCCTGATCAGGAATACGTAAACGATCACCAAAGAACTGCCGCAACAATTCGGCTGTTTGGGCTTTGGCAAGCTCAGCCTCGCTGACGGTCTTGGTGACATTTACGCGGGCAACGGCTGGGGTAACTTGCTGTACTAAGTCAGAAAAATCCGCCGTGGTGACGACAGCTTGAGCGCTCGCCATGGCGGTGGCAGTGACGCCAGTAACCATCGAGGTACTGACAGCAAGCACCAGCGCACTACGTTTTAACCAATGCGGCACATAAAACTTAGATTGCGCTGTAAGCATATTGATAGGCATGTTGTCCTCCATATAAGTAATCGTTGTTATTTTTAATCGTTATGTTTTGGCTACTATCGCTAGTGAGGCGTATACGATGTTTTAATTTTAACCAAATCCGTATATGACAAACGTTGCATCGGCACTTAATGTTATGACGGCCAACCTTTTTAGTCGCCATCTAGTCGTTTATTAGATTACTGTTTTTTATACCCTTATGCCATCGACCATTCGCCTTTCCTTATATAGACACCCCAAAACAATGATCATCCTCGCTAGGTGCATGATAAAGACGGCTACTGTATGATATGTCATCGTGCTATTTTGTCATTATTCCGATCATGTAGGATAACCCAAGGCGCGATTATTTGACCCAGTTATTGTATATTTTTACCGCTGCCTACTGATATCGTGGTAGATACGGCCTTGCTCAGCATGAAATAAAAGCATGTTATGATAGCAAGCCAAATAACTTTTCAAGCAAACTAAAGTCTATAAATAATCATTATTGACTATTGTTTTATAAAGCTGGCTATTATCACCCTTATTTTTCATCTTTTGCATCACTAGAATAATGCGATGGTCGATTCAAGATAAATGGATAAAAAAAGTCGCGTGACAGTACTATCAATAATAGACTGAGCGAGCGTGATGCCATATACGATTTATATGAGATTGACGATTTTTTCTAGCAATGCTTTTGTCTTTACTACTCTATAGTAGTTATATCATATCTAGCTCATGTTGTGATTCATGATGGATACCATTGTCGTCGCTTACGTTTTATAGAGATGTGTCTTTATAGCGAGTAGCGTCAACTTATTACTATACTACTGGCAGCCGCGACTCTAAAAAAGCGGTTGATAGCTATAAAATACGACAAGATTATAAAAGGATCAATTTATGGATACCGCCCTATTATTATCTGGCGTGGTTGGGATTGGCATTGCTGCCCAATGGTTGGCTTGGTATTTAAAGCAACCGTCCATTTTATTTTTATTACTGATTGGCATTATCGTGGGCCCAGTGCTGGGAGTCTTCGATCCTGACTTGGTGCTGGGGGAGCTGATGTTCCCCTTCATCTCTTTGGGCGTGGCGATTATCCTATTTGAAGGCTCGCTAACGTTAGAGTTTGACGAGATTAAACAGCATGGCACCGTGGTGCAAATGCTGGTGTCGGTCGGTGTACTTATCACCATTGCTATCGTGGCGTTATCGACTTATCTCTTATTTGATGTCGATCCACTGATTGCTTTGCTGTTCGGTGCGCTCGTGTGCGTCACGGGTCCAACGGTGATTATGCCGCTATTACGTAGTGTGCGTCCCAATAAGACCATCTCTAACATCCTCAAATGGGAAGGTATCATCATTGACCCAATCGGCGCTATTGCCGTGGTTTTGGTCTATGAATACATCATCTCCGGCGGCGAAGCCAGCAGTATCTTATTGTTTGCCAAAATCGTGGTATTAGCGACAGCGATGGGTATGGCAGGCGCTTGGCTGCTTGCCTTCTTGATGCGTCGGCATATGATTCCTGAGTTTTTACGCAATGTCTTTACGCTTGCCTTTGTGTTGGTGTTATTTTCAGTATCGAACCATTTAGAGCATGAGTCTGGGCTATTGACAGTCACTGTATTGGGCGTGGCGCTGGCGAATTGGCCAAAATTCCCACGCGATACGATTTTAGAGTTCAATGAATCTTTAACCATCCTTCTTATCTCTGTGCTGTTTATTATCCTTGCAGCACGTGTAGAGCTAGAAAGCTTACTTAGCGTGGGTTTCGCAGGTCTGGTGTTACTTGCTATCGTCATGTTTGTGGCGCGACCCTTATCCGTTTGGGCATCGTCTATTGGCTCAAACTTAAAGACCAATGAAAAGTTGATGATTAGTTGGATTGGGCCACGTGGTATCGTTGCTGCAGCTATCTCATCACTGTTTGCTATTCGTCTGCAAGAGTACGATATCCAAGGTGTTGAACTGCTCGTGCCCTTAGTATTCATGGTCATTATTGGCACGGTTATGATTCAGGGCTTGGGGGCAAAAATAGTCGGCAACTTGCTGGGTGTCCGTGAGCCTGAGACCAATGGTATTCTTATCGTCGGCTCAAATCCCATTGCGCTTTTGGTAGCAACTTCTCTAAAAGATCAGGGCTTTGATGTCATCGTCGCACACAACAACTATACCAATATTGCCCGCGCACGCATGAGCGGTCTGCGTACTTATTTTGGCAATCCCATCTCTGATCATGCCGATCATCATCTTGACCTGATCGGTATCGGTCGGCTGTTTGCCATGAGTATGGACAAAGAGATGAACACCTTATCTGAGATTCATTATCGTCATGAATTTGGTGAGCGCAAATTGTACCGTCTCAAGTTCAGCGACGAAAAGGTCAAAAGCGAGCGCGATGATAAGCAAGGCAACTTCCACTCGCAGTGGCTGTTTGGCAAAGATGTCACTTATACCAAGCTTGCCAGTATGCTGTCGAAAAAAGCCCGTATCAAGATTACCAACATTACTGACAGCTACAGCTTTGAGCAATACAAAGCCGACAATAAGCAATTCGTGCCGCTGTATACAATCGACAAAGAAGGCAAGCTACACGTCATTACCGATAAGTTTGACGGCATCGTGCCACGCGATCGCAAGCTCATCTCACTGGTAGTGGAAGATGAAGTACAGCCAAAACCTGTCGACGTGACACCCAAACAAGAGCAGGCGCGACTGGCAGCTGATGCTAACTTTGAGTCCAGCTCAAAAGCGCCTGAAAAGCGTAAAGAGAAAGAGCTGAGCGATGATAGTGTTGATGCAACAGAACAATCCACTGCCACTGATAGCGACAGCGCTAAAGAAACAATTGCTGAGCAGGCAATCACTGAGCAAAATGCAGATACTGAGGTATCAAACCATTCGAGCAGCAGTGCTGGAACTAAAACCACGCCAGACACCTTGAATGACAAAGTAATAACGTCAAAAGATAAGTCTATTGGCGTCGTTAATAAAGGCATCATATCAGCCAACTCGACAGCGACTTCGAAGGCAATTCCTAAAAACAAGGTGTCTAACAATAGTAGTACGAATGGTAATGGCAACGCACCTAAAACTAAGAAGGGCGCGCTTGATCCAAATCGTCTACCCGACTCTGGTCAAGATAATACAACCAATGCAAGCTCTGATGGCGATATTACTAAAGGCGATGTCACTAAAAACAATATTATTAACAAAGACAATGTTCAAGAAATTTCAGATAATAAAGCGGTGAATAAACAGGATAAATAATCGTTGCCACAGCTTTGTTTTAACACAGTTTTGATAATATCTTGATGACTGTTTTGATACTTTATAGAATATAACAGTTTATAAATCACAAAAGCCCCAACGCAATGTTGGGGCTTTTTATTTGGCTAGGTGATGGCTTTATAAAATCAGTGACTAAACATCAACTCTGCCTTGTACCGCCTGCCATACTCGCGCGCTCACCTCATCGGCTGTGCCTGATGCGTCAATGCGCTGTATCCGTTCGGGGTGCTGAGTCGCCAGCGTGTTAAAGCCTTTATGCACCCAAGTAAAAAACTCGGTCGCTTGCTGCTCAAATCTATCAGCGGCGCTACGTTTATTAGCGCGTGCCATGCCTTCTAATACGGGCAAATCCAGCCACAATGTCAGCTCAGGTAGTTGCGGCACAAACTGCTCGATAAGCGATTCAATTTTGGCTCGTACCACCGCATCGCCATGTGCCCGCCCAAAGCCCTGATAAGCAATGGTGGAATCGGTAAAACGGTCGCATATTACCCACGTCCCACGTTGCAGCGCTGGCAAAATCACTTGCTGCATGTGGTCGCAGCGCGCCGCAAATAGTAGCAATAGCTCTGTATCATCATTGATATCGGTCGCAGGGTCCAATAAGATAGCGCGCAAACGTTCTGCAAACAGGCTACCACCCGGCTCACGGGTACGCAGATACGCAATATTGTTATCGTCTAAGCGTGTGCACAGCTGCTCAATGGCAGTCGTTTTGCCTACGCCCTCAGTACCTTCAAAACTGATAAAACGCCCTTGATTGAGTGCGATATCATTGATGTCATTGCTTGTTTTGGGCTGACTTGCTTGCGACTGGACTGTTTGAGATACGTGGTCTTGTATAGATGCTGACATGATATGACCTTATGTCATTGATGAGCGTTATGTCTTTATGTCGACAGTTGCATAACGCTCATTTCACGATAGGTTTGAAGAAAAGATAGAGGATTAAATTACTGCGGCGGGGTTTGTGATTTTTTCTCACGCATGACGCCGAGATATTCTTTTACCGCTTGATTGTGCGCCGCCAAGCTATTGGTAAATTTGTGCCCGCCATTACCTGTCGCCACAAAGTACAATGCGTCACTATTTGCTGGATGCAAGGTCGCTTCGATAGAGGCGGCCGATGGTAGCGCGATAGGTGTTGGCGGTAGGCCATCAATTTGGTAAGTGTTATAAGACGTTTTTTCATCAATGTCTTTACGGCGAATGTTGCCTTCATAGCGACTGCCCATACCATAGATGATGGTCGGATCGGTCTGCATTCGCATACCTTTATCCAAACGATTTCTAAACACCGCAGAGACCAAAGGACGCTCTTCTGCCACACTGGTTTCTTTTTCGATAATAGAGGCCATTACTAACGCCTCATAAGGCGTCTTATAAGGTAAATTGGGCGCACGATTTTCCCACGCTTCAGTCAATACTTGCTGTTGACGCTTATATAAATCAGTCAGTACCTGCTTATCAGTGCTACCTTCACCATAATAATAAGTATCGGGGGCAAACCAACCTTCAAGATTGTGATTGACGATAGGGTCGCTACTATTAATCACTTCATTTGGCAATATACCGACCAAATCCAACGCTTGAGCAATACCAGCATTGTCTCTATCATTGCCACTATCGTCGGTCAGCACCTCTTTTTTGATGCCTTTATTGTCTCTTAATGTTTGATACAAGTCTTTAGAGGTTTTGCCTTCGATGATTTGCACTTTTACCATCGATGCTTTTACCCCTTGCCCAAGTATATGTAGCGTTTCAGCAAAGGTAGGGTTTTCTGGTAATTGATAAATACCAGCATGTAAGGGGCCATCGACTTGTGTTTTCATATAGAGCTTGGCAATCGTGGCAGAAAACAGCGGGATTTGCTGTTGCCACTGCGGCAGTAAGCCATAATAGCTCTGACCCTGCTCAATAGTGACCATTTGCTTTGGCTGCTCAATCCGCCCAAACAATGTCTGATAGACCATCACTAAGAAAAACGCAGCGATAAGCCCCAGCACTAGCAACACTTGATAACCACGCTGCATAAAGAACGATTGATTATCCGCTTTATATTCGCGTGGCTTAGCCGCTCCACTGATGAGTGACACATCTGTCGCTGGCGTTTCCTCTACTCCATCAACTGCTGGTTGCGTGTCTGGTAGTGTGGTATCGACACGCTCCTCAACACTGCTATCTGGTTTATTCGATGGCGTTTCATTAGGACGTTCAGGAGGCGTTTCAGATGTAGGCTTGCTCATGGCAACTCGCGAGGCAGAAGTTTGCTAGAATTTAGCACTGAACCGTGCGATTTTCAATGGTATTTGCTTAGCTTATGAATTATCTTGGTTAAAAATGCTATAATTTTGCGCTCAAATTCTGCAATACAATCTATGAGAAGAAGGCAGTTAGTAATGGCAAAACCATTCGTAAAATGGGTAGGCGGTAAAAGCCAATTAATATCAGAAATCACTCAACGATTACCTGAATACGTAAAAAATGGTATGCCATATATTTATGTTGAGCCTTTCACTGGAAGCGCAGCATTGGCGTTGCATCTTTTAGATAGTGAGCATCCACCTTCTGCAATTATCTTAAACGATATAAACACTGACTTAGTTAACCTATATAAAGTTGTAAAGTCTTATCCTCATGAATTGCTAGAATATCTAAAAGCACTTCAATCAGAATATGATGAACTTGAAGATAAGGAAGCTAAACAACCTTATTATTATGCTAAACGCGACGAGTTTAATACACGAGAAGCTGACGATATCAAGCATGCTGGTCTATTTATCTTTTTAAATCGTGCAGGGTTCAATGGTTTATATAGAGTAAATAGTAAGAACAAGTTTAACGTCCCTATTGGGAGCTACAAGAAGCCAAACTTTGTTTTTGAAGATACAATCTTACAGGCTTCAAAAACATTAACGAATGTGGAAATATATAATCAAAGTTACGAAGATACGCTTAGCCATTTGGAGCAATCGAATAAAAGCAATTTACCTGCCTTCTTCTATTTTGATCCACCTTATAAACCTTTGAGTGAGTCTTCTAGCTTTACATCTTACTCTAAAGATAGCTTTGACGATGAAGATCAAGAAAAGCTAAAATCTTTCTGCGACCTACTAGATCAAAAAGGCTATCAGTGGCTGCTTAGTAATTCTGATACTACTAACCTTGATGCTAAAAATACGTACTTTGATACTCTTTATTCAAACTACAAAATCGAGAGAGTTAAGGCTAGTCGCAGCATTAACTCTAAAGGCTCAAAACGCGGTCAAATTAATGAGTTACTTATTAGGAACTACTAAATAATTCGTTTGCTCGGTATGACGCCATTTTGTATATCTTTCATAAATGATTTCTGAAAGTAGAAGGCATGGTTTTTATTTGATACGTTGCGACCTAGAACATCTGAATAAATAGGATTGTAAGTCCCATCTTTTCTCTTAGAGTCTTTACTCCTAATTTGAATATACTTGC
Organism: Psychrobacter sp. NC44; assembly: GCF_904846655.1. Taxonomy (NCBI): domain Bacteria; kingdom Pseudomonadati; phylum Pseudomonadota; class Gammaproteobacteria; order Moraxellales; family Moraxellaceae; genus Psychrobacter; species Psychrobacter sp. NC44. The sequence continues at coordinate 50,367 of NZ_CAJHBN010000013.1, forward strand.
CATTTGAAGTATGAATATAACCATCTTTAGAGTTATCTAGATGTTCTAGTATCTGTTGTTTGATGTCAAGGAAATCTAATCGGTAAAGCTCTTTCAGCTCTTGGTTCTGGTTAGAGTCTATGTGGTAAGCGGGTAAAAAATACCAATCTTCTGGTTTTTTATTGTCTGGCTTTACAACTGGTAAGTAAAGAAGGTTACTAATCTTATCCAACAAACGATTCGTTTCTGACTCTTCAAAAAACAAGCTATCAAAATCTTTTGAAATCTGTGTGATAAACATTGTTTGATCAGGCATACCACTGGGTAATGATTGATTAGTTTTCAACTCACCATCGGAAAAGTCTGTCAACTTACTATCATTAGGCATATTAAGTAATTCTTGTAAAAACTGCCCAGCATTACCTTTATTTACTGCAAAACCTGAAATATCTTCTTTTAACTTCAATTCGCCGAACCTTTTGTTATAAAGTTCTGGTAATCGAGAAAACACGTCTTCTAACTTCATATCTTATCACCTTAAAATGTAAACAATTCTGACAAGCTCATCTCAAACGTATTAGCAAACACTTCAATATTTTCTAGCGATGGGTTGCGCTCGCCTCTCTCTACCATGCCAACGTAATTCTTATGAAAGCCTGTTAACTCACCTAACTGCTTTTGACTTAAATCACTTCCTTTACGCAACTCACGAATTCTTTTGCCAAATTTGACTAAAATTGTTGTTTCCATTTGCTTTATTCTCAATAATTGGTTAATATTAAAAAACACACAATAAGTGTCTTTCTTAATATTCTTAGATTTTGAAGACAAGGAGGCTTACGATGATAAATATTGAAAACCTCACTATTAATATCGGTACTAAATCATCAATATCTAATGAATATTTAGACTCACAAGACTCTTTAATAGTGAGAGATGAATTAGTAAGTATGCTTCGCACCATCAGCAAAGATGAAAGATTTTCCAAACAAACGGTTGTTATTCCTGATGATTGTGGGCAGTATGGTTTTGCAGAGGGAGAGTTTAATTTACCCGATCTTCTTTACTTCTTAGCCGACATGCTGGAATAGACATGGAAAGTCATTCATTTTTTCAAAGTAACAATTTGGATTTTAATTTATTCAAAGGTGACTGTTTAAAGGTTATGCCTCTTTTAGATAATAATGTAGACATGGTCTTTGCTGACCCACCTTATTTCTTGTCCAACGATGGATTGACAGTAAAAAATGGTAAAATCCAGTCCGTCAATAAAGGTCAGTGGGACAAATTAATTAGCGACGATGACGCTTATAATTTCACCTATCAATGGTTATCTACTGTCCGTGACAAAATGGCAGATAATGCAACTTTATGGGTCAGTGGCACACACCATAATATTTTCACTTTAGGTCGTATACTACCTGAGTTAGGTTTCAAAATACTCAATGTTATTACATGGGAGAAGACTAATCCACCGCCCAACTTTTCTTGTCGGTTTTTTACTCATTCGACAGAGTTTATCATTTGGGCAAGGAAACACCCTAAAGTACCGCACTATTTCGATTACGATTTGATGAAACGATTAAATAACGACAAGCAAATGAAGGATGTTTGGCGCTTGCCAGCTATTGCCAAGTGGGAGAAATCTTGTGGTAAACATCCAACACAAAAGCCATTGGCGTTATTAGCACAGATTATATTAGCATCTACTAAAAAAGACGCCTTAATTCTTGATCCTTTTGCAGGTTCTTCCACAACAGGTGTTGCAGGCAATGTACTAGGAAGGCGTTTTATAGGTATTGAACAAGAAACTGAATACTTAAAACTTAGCCAAGCTCGCTATGAAGATCTTCAAAGCGACGGCAGGAAAGAGCTTTTTAGACAACATTTTTATCGTTTACTGAATAAAGAAGATAGTAATTAAACCACTCAAAAACCTACCATTTCACCCGATAATAACGTCAGGCTACTCATTGGCATGACACCGCGCAGCGCATTGCAAAAGAATAGCTGGCTTAGTCGTGGCAAATCCTCATCTTTTAATGAACTGATAATGACGGGATGTTTGCTAGTCGATAACGCATCGATAAGCACTTGCCGCATCACGCCAGCGACGCCCGCTTGCGCCATCGAAGGTGTATACCATTGACCAGTGGTTAGATAGTTTGCATTGTCTTCATAAAGCGGTAGCGTAGACAATTTTTCTGATGACGTTTTTTCTGATGATAGTGTTGATAAAGGCGAGTCTGACAACTGATAGAAGACATTGCTCATGGTACCTTCAACCCAGCACCCACTCATATCGCGTAGCAGACCTTCGCCGATGCTTGATTTAATATTGTCTTCCGATACTTGGGCTTTGATGCCTTGTAACTCACCACTTGCCAGCACATTATCGAGGCGATTGAGGCTTTTGAGTCCGGCTAATGGTGGCGGTAAGCAAGCAAGCTGCGAAGATAGGCAAATGGCAGAACTGATAGGCTGCATCGGGATTAAGCATCCATCAGGCAAGCGTAATTGCTGAGTCGTAGTGACGGTCATCGCAGAGGATTTTAGCCAAATCTCACAATCGCTACCAGATGCGGTTGGCACATAGCCATAACCACGGACATCTTGCACGGCGCGAGTCACCATCAGTTTCAGCATGCCTTGTTGTAGTTGCTCGGCATGCGTCTGCAATAAAGCCATGACAGAATGACTGTCTAATTCAAGTTGTAAAGCTTCAGCATGGGAAATAAGGCGCTGCTGATGATGAGCCAACCACAGTATCTGCCCATCGATGACCCCCATCGTGGTAAAAAACCCATCGCCATATGCCAACCCACGATTGTCTAGCGATACTGTGTCTGAGATATCCGTCGTAGCACTTGATGGATGTATGCATAGCCAATTATTGAGCGGCATGATAGCAAGCACAGCTTACTTCTTATCTGTTTGGGCAGCAGATTTATTGATGACCAACATACAACTGTAGAACTCACATTTTGCCAGTTCTATTTTTTGACCACCGATGACTTTATTTTTGATAATTTGACCATTAAGCATATCAGAAATCAGTTGTCCGCCCTCATCACCCATCAGTTGGCGGGCAAGCTTATGCGCTTTTTCGGCATGGTTTTGGCTTATCTCTTTTTCTTTATCAGAGTCAGTAGGATTGGCAAAGTACCAGCCCAGTTCGAGATATTTTTCAGAATCAATCAGATCCAAATACGGCGCATCGGTATCCATAAAGCGATATTTGGCGGCTGGATTACTGGCATAGTCGAGGCTGTTCTCATCAGTGCTCATGACCTTGCCAAAAGTCGCTTTGATCTCATCTAAATTATCGACGTTCAGTGACGCTACATTTTTAGTGCCCCATCCCGCAACGTCATATTTCACTTGTGTACCTTGCTGAGCAGTAGCGCCGTCTAAATCGGCGTTCGTCGCAGCATTGTCCTGTACTAGCGCATCGTCAGCGACGGTTTGCTCGCTCATATCGGCATCTTTTTGGGCGTCGTCTTTACTGCTATCACAGCCACTAAGCGACACGCCGACTGCCATTATCGTACCGACCAAGAGGGTCTGTAGGCTATTATTCCACATGGGCAATTTACTCACACTTTTAGATGATTCTCAAAATAGTATTAACGAGCAGGCAGATAGGCCGCTGATAATGGACATTATATTTTATAAATAAGCGTTCTTATACTTGGTATTTTATGACTCAGTTTGTTATGTCAGTTTCCTATGACTTGGTTTTTGACAGTTCAGTTACTGATGGTTATGCAACTGCCAAAATATCAATATAAAATTTTCATACTCTCTAGTTTACCCAACTGCTTAACACTTGACCACCCTTTACGTTACGGATAACGCTCCCAGACAGTACAGATTTGTTAAAGACCTAACCTGTCAAAAAACCTACCTATTCAAGTGTTTACTCGTTAGACCACCGATTTGTCAAATATCGCGTTATCCCTTATGATGATTGTATATCAATGCCCTTCTACTGATTAATTTTTGCCTCTTACCGCAAGCAGACCTATTATGACCCAGCATTTTATCGTTATCGGCAATCCCATTACCCACAGCAAATCCCCTGAAATTCATACGTTATTTGCAGCGCAGACGGATATTGAGATTAGCTATCAACGCCAATATTGCCCCGATGATGCAGCCAGTTTTACCGCGGTGCTTGAGGCGTTTTTTCAGGGCGGCGGCGTTGGAGCCAACGTGACTGTACCTTTTAAACAAATCGCTTATGACTGCTGCGCGGCGCGCGGTGGTTTATCGGAGCATGCCAAAGTTGCAGGCGCAGTCAATACACTGTTACTAAATAAAGCGCTGGTGAAAAGTGGCGTGCCAATCACCGAGGCATTGTATGGCGATAATACCGATGGACAAGGACTGGTCAATCACATCTTAAGTTTGGATTGGCCATTGAATGGTGCACGTGTGGCACTCATTGGTGCAGGCGGCGCAGCACGTGGGGTGATATTGCCATTGATTGAAGCCGGTATCGCACATCTTACGATTGCCAATCGCACGCTGAGCAAGGCAACAGCGTTAGTCACTGAGCTTAGCGCGGCAAGCACGGCTATTCATGAGCAGCAGATTGAAACTTGTCGCACGGCGGATTTAAATGGACCGTTTGATATTATCATCAATGCGACTTCTATTGGTTTATCAGCAGATACGCTACCACTAAGCGACACGCTAAACGGTGATTATGCTTATGACATGATGTACGGACGCACGCTGCCGTTTTTGCAGCATTTTTCTGCACGTGGCGCACAGATTTCTGATGGTTATGGCATGCTCATCGGGCAAGCAGCGCTAAGTTTTGCGCGTTGGACAGGTCATACGATCGATGTTGTGCAAGCGACTGAAACGCTACACAGTCGTTAATCGAAAATTGACAAAAAAAAGCCGCATGAACTCAGCTCATGCGACTTTGATTAATACTTTATTTCAAACGTACTGATGATTTGACACTCATCAATTAGCCAAAGCGCGCCAGCAGCCAGTTTTCGATACGCCGTAGCGGTATGCGTAAGTTGGTTGAATGCATCACTACTCCGCCGCTCAGACCCACCAAGCAGCCAATCACAGTATCAAAAAGGCGCGTGCGAATCACTTCTTGATAGGCGGACTCAGAAAACGGTAAACCGCTGCCATATTCTGCAATAAATATCGTCAACGGCGTGATAAATATGACTGCCAAACCATAATGTCGATCCACCAACGTCTCGATACAAAGCATCATCGTCAGTATCGCCAGTGCCACCCCCCATATTGATAATCCCCAAGACAACATCCAACTCGCCAAAACCACGCCCAATACTGTACCAAGTAAACGATGTATTTGCTTAATCCACATGGTACGCAAATGAATACCTTGGATAATCAAAAAGCAACTAACTGCTGCCCAATAGGGGTTGGACAGCTGTAAAGTAACGGCGATGAGCAAGGCTAAACTGACAAAACTGGCGACAATCAAACTTTCAGTAATGGTATCTGGCTCGTAGCTATAAGTAGGCGTCGGCGTCGCTGGGCGCGTTGCCAGTAAAAATAACGAATACAGCAATGCCATCACTAAAGCAAAGCCACTGCCAAGCATCACCAGTCCAGTTGCACGTAAGATGTCTTCCAAAGCCAGCGGTATAAATAGCGCAATAGCACCTGCCATCATCACAAACAGTCCCGCTGGCGGCGGCTGACGATAATAACGTCCAAAAATCACAATACCAAACGCCATTAGCGTAAATATCGGCAGCTTTAATAGCGGGACTTGCTGAGCAATTAGACCGAGCGCAAAGCACAGCGACATGGCAAAACCCCAAGCCATCACCGTCACCAATCGATACGGCAGCTTGCCCACTAACGGTATATTTAAAATAACCATCGCCCCCAAAGACGCTTTAATACCTGACGATAAAGCACCAAAATAAGCGCCCACAAACACGGGGAAACTGATGGCAATCGCCGCGATAATTGGCATATGCCACGGTCTCTTACTACGGTTCACTGTCAGCAGATGCGCCAGCTCCCCATCAATTAAAGCCTTTATGCGAGCAAATAACGCTGTCAGCCAAGATGCTCGCGTTGCCTCGCGCTTGGATGCGCTCATAATTGGCTTTCCTTATATCGTAAATGCAGTTAAAAAATGTTTTTTTGATACGGTTACATCTATCATAAATAGGTACTTAACCACAGACACTAATAAAAACTGAATCCATCAACCCATAAATTAATGTTTTGATTTAAAATATTAATTATGAATATTAGTTATTAGTTATATATTTGTCGCTATAGAAGACTTATACTGACAGTAACGCCGCGACAGCTGTTTTTTATCAAGGATGCCTTAACGGCAATCAAAATGGATGAGCTGTTTTTGATAAATCTGAATGACGAGCCGTGATATCGTCTATTCTTACCCCAAATGATTAAACACCCTTTTACATGAAACGTGGCTCAAATACCGAGCTAGCCATTTATGATAGCGAATAACTAAAGAGAGCGACTATGTTAACTTACAAAGCACCTTTACGTGATATCAAGTTTTTAATAAATGATGTTTTTGACTTTCAAACTCATTATAAAGATTTGGATAATGGCGAAAATGCCGATCCTGAAACCGTTGATATGATTCTTCAAGGGATGGCAGATTTTGCTGAAAATGTCTTAGCTCCTTTATACCAGCCAGCAGATGCTGAAGGTTGTCATTTTGAAAATGGTGTGGTCACAACCCCTAAAGGCTTTAAAGAAGCTTATGATCAATTTGTAGAAGGCGGCTGGCAAGGTATTTCTTACCCTGAAGAGTACGGCGGTATGAACTTACCGACCTCATTGAACTTAATTAAAGCTGAAATGATCGGTACGGCGAACTGGCCATGGGCAATGTATCCTGGTCTATCAACTGGCTGTATCAATACCATTATGCAATATGGTACCGATGAGCAAAAAGAAACCTACTTGCATAAATTGGTCGAAGGCTCTTGGGCTGGTACCATGTGCTTGACTGAACCACAATGTGGTACGGATTTGGGTCAAGTTAAGTCTAAAGCCATTCCACAAGATGACGGCTCTTATAAGCTTAGCGGTACTAAGATTTTCATCTCAAGTGGTGAGCATGATTTAACGGAAAACATCGTTCATATTGTTTTAGCTCGTTTGCCAAATGCACCAGAAGGCACACGCGGTATCTCATTATTTATCGTACCGAAATTCTTGCCAACTACTGAAGGTGAAATTGGCGAGCGTAATGGCGTGACTTGTGGATCGATCGAACACAAAATGGGTATTAGCTCATCGGCTACTTGTGTCCTAAACTTTGATGATGCCGTTGGTTACTTAATTGGTGAGCCGAACAAAGGTCTAAAAGCCATGTTCACCTTTATGAACACAGCCCGTATCGGTACAGGCATCCAAGGTCTAGCACACACTGAACTGTCATTCCAAAACGCGCTGCCATATGCAAAAGATCGCCGTTCTATGCGTACCTTATCAGGCACAAAAGAGCCTGAAAAAGTTGCTGATGCTATCATCAACCATGCTGACGTACGTCGTATGCTATTGACCCAAAAAGCCTTTGCTGAAGGCGGTCGTTCGATGATTTATCATTCTGCGCGCTATGCCGATAAAATGGCACAAGGTATCATCAATGGCGATGATGAAGAGTTTGAAAAATGGGATGACAAATTGGGTTTCTACACACCAATCCTAAAAGGCTTCCTAACTGAGCTAGGTATCGAAGCGGCCAAACACGGTCAGCAAGTATATGGTGGTCATGGTTATATCAAAGAATGGGGCATGGAGCTAATCGCTCGTGATGCTCGTATCGCCACCATGTACGAAGGTACAACTGGTATTCAAGCATTGGATTTACTCGGTCGTAAAGTGATCTTGCAGTCTAAAGGCAAAATCATCCGTGATTACACCTCAAGCATCATGAAATGGTGTGGCGAGTATGCACTTGATAAAGACATGCGTAAATTCGTTTGGGCGCTCACCAAACTATGTGCTGAGTGGAACACACTAACTGTCCGCTTAATGCTAATGGCACGTAAAGATCGTGAAATCATCTCTGCTGCATCAGACGATTTCTTGATGTACTCAGGCTATGTGATGATGGGTTATCATTGGGCGCGTATGGCAGCGGTCGCTTATGACAAGCTAGAAAATGGCGGCGCTGAATCACCAGAATTCTACAAAGCTAAGATCCAAACGGCTGAATTCTACTTTGATAAGTTGTTACCACGTACCTCAGGGCATGCCGAAGCCATGGTTGCACCAAGTGACAGCATGACAGCAATGAAGATTGAGAACTTTGCTTTTCTAGACTAAGTTTTTTAGACTAAGATAGCATCACAATTAAGCAGTAATTAATAAGAAAAGCGCCTAGCATGTAGGCGCTTTTTTATGCTTAACTAAAAGTACAGACGTTCTCATTAAAGCCTATCGATAATAAATATACATCATAGATGAGAGATAACGAGTAACTCATTATAGATAAATAGCCATTTTAGGAGCCAATCATGTTACCCAGTGATCATCAAAAAACTTCTTTAGCCTCATTATCTATACGAGTGCTACTGCTCAGTACGGCACTGATCAGTTTTAGCGCAACTAGTGCTACGGAGCTGGCTAAAAACCCTGACACTCCTATTAAATTTGCCCAAGGCGCGATCAGTAGTACGGTCACTGGCAAATTAAGCCCCAATGAAGATGAGCGCTGGTATCGCTTTGATGCCACTAGCTGGCAATATGCCGTTATTAATATTGCACCACTTACTGGTACGCCTGAGACAGCCAATGTCGGCGTATTACATATGCCAAATGGTACGCAAGATGGCAGCAAAGGCGGTATCGTGTATCAAGGCTGCCTACCTGCAACCGGAGAATATCGCTTACGTATTGCCCGCAACTTGATGGCGACTGAAGGCAAAACGGCTGGTTATAGGGTTGAGATAATAATATTACCCACGTATGCCAGTAAATCGCTATGTGAATACTTATAGCGATTGATGAATCGTCGTTTCGGACGATATCAGCATTTTAGCTACCCAGCATTTTTTTATGATACACCGCGCTAATTTCTTCAACTTCCACACATATCTGTAAGGCTGCTCGCCCTGATTGCTCTGCGCCTATCTCCTGCTCTATCATCGTCACCAGCAGCCCTGCTAGCTGATTACGAATCACCATGTCACGACCAGTCATTAGTTTTAGATGCGCATAGATAAAGCCATACGTCTGCTCATCATCTTCAACGCCTACCAAAAATGTCTCAATGGGTACGATCCGTGCTTTAATATCAGTCGGCGTGCCAAAGTGCCCACTGTCCCATAATGCTTTATTTAACGCTTTAAGAAATGATTCTTCATGAGCAATACTGACATTGGGCGTCATTTGAATGGTTAAATGTGGCATGAATATTTCCTTATAAAATATGAGTGAGGGAGTAAAATATTAGCCATCGTTTCAGGCTTGATTGAGCAGCCCGTCATCAATAACTTTTTAGTCATCGATAATAGTACTAAAGCAAGCAGCAAGGGTCTCAGCTAATTGTGCTGGTGGCAGCTCAATTTCTAAACCACGGCGACCACCGCTGACATAAATCGTTGTCTGCTCTGCAGCCGAGCTGTCTATGATAGTCGGCAAGCGCTTCTTTTGTCCCAATGGGCTGACGCCGCCTAGCACATAGCCCGTACTACGCTCTACCTGCTTAGGATCCGCCATTTGCACTTTTTTGCAGATCAGCAACTTATTCGAAGATAGCGCCTTAGCCATTTTTTTAAAGTTTAACGTTTTATCCACGGGTAAGATAGCAACGGCAAGCGCACTAGTCTCTGTCGACACCACCAAGGTTTTGAACACTTGTGACACATCCACGCCTAGCTTTTCTGCCGCCTCTAAGCCAAAAGAGGCGGCATTACTGTCATGGACATAGTCGTGTAACTGATAGTTCAGAGCGCGTTGTTTGGCAAGATTAATCGCTGGTGTCATAATATTTCAGCTTATATCAATGATATTAATAGGTAGATTTAAACATAATTACTCTATAGTGACTCTTGGTTGTCGCCGAACTATTATTGCGCTAAATACATTAACTTTCAATTATTTGAGCTTATTAAGAGCGACTTAACTCACTATATAGTAACCAGACCGTATTAATATTAGCAGTATATACAGACACTATATATCGCTTTGGTGGCTTTTATGGCATCATAAGCGCAACATATTTGACTATTTTTGATACTGATTATGATACCGAAGTTCTTAAAAAAACGGATTTTTAAAGCGCCAGTCACAACCGACAGCACTTCTAATACTGACGTCAATCCAATCGCCCCCAAGCCTTATTCCAATGCGCCGATTAATCAAATTTATCGCAAGCTATCGGGGCAGCTACTCGATGTCGCTGTTAAACCTAAGTTATTGGGTGAATTACCTGAGTTCGATACCGACGATCAAACGCTAAGATTTTATGTGTTGCAAGATTATTCGCGCTCCAACAGTATTTTAATTGACCTGCAGACGCAAGAGCACAACCTACCACCAGCATTGGTTGGGGTACATGATGCCGCCCATAATATCAAAGAAAACGCAGCCATCATATTTTTGAACCATCCAAGCGCTAAAGACAGTCAGCTATCGCCGCGCCTGTCACGTTTGGTGTCTGCTGTTTTACAACATCCAGAGCTAAAAGTACGTTTGGTGCCCGTCTCTATTTTATGGGGACGCGCCCCAGAAAAAGAGGATTCACTGTTTAAGCTGCTGACCGCTGACAACTGGCAAGATCCTAGCATCACCAAGCAGCTCTTTAATATCGGAGTAATGGGGCGTGACACCTTTGTACAGTTCCATCCACCTCAAGATCTACGTACCCTTATCAATGATAGCCTTAAAGGTGATGAAGAAGGGTTTTCTATTTTTGATTCACTAGCCGTTGATTCAAAAGAGAACTCTATAAAAGAAGACACTGTAAAAGAAAGCTCTGCAAAAGACAGCAATTTAGACATCAACAGTAGCTTGGGCGATGCCGACGAAGCACCAAACTATGCTTTGGTAGCGACCGCTGACAGCAATCGTGAACTGGTACGTATGCTACAGCAGCGGCTTACGGTTTATTTAGACAAGCAGCGTGCCAGTATGCTCGGTCCTGATTTATCAGACAGACGCAACTTAGTAGACAAGCTAGTGTATTCACCAGCTATCAAACATGCGATAGAGGCAGAAGCCGTAGAATCTGGTATCAGTGTACGTGAAGCCCGTGTCTTGGCTAAAGGTTATGCCAATGAGATGGTCAATGACTATTCACATTCCATCGTGCGCGGTTTTTATAAGTTTTTAACGTGGTTATGGACACAACTCTATGATGGCGTAGAAGTCCATCATTTCGAGCGCGTACGTGAGCTTGCGACTGACTATGAGCTGGTTTATGTGCCTTGTCATCGTAGCCATGTCGATTATCTATTGCTATCTTATGTCATCTACAAGCGCGGTCTGAGCATCCCTTATGTCGCTGCTGGTGACAACCTAGATGTACCCGTATTAGGGCCATTATTACGCGGCGCGGTTGCCTTTTATATACGTCGTAGCTTTCGTGGCAATGCACTTTATACCGCCGTCCTCCGCGAATATATGCACACCCTTATTACACGTAACACACCGATTGAATACTTTATCGAGGGTGGTCGCTCGCGTTCAGGACGTTTATTACCACCGAAGATGGGCATGCTAGCAATGACAGTGCACAGTCAATTACGTCATTCTGAGAAGCCAGTGGTTTTCATTCCGACTTATATCGGTTATGAGCGTATTATGGAAGGTGGCACCTATGTTGGTGAGCTAAAAGGCAAGCCAAAAGAATCTGAATCTTTACTAGGCTTACTCAAAGTTGGTCGTAAAATTGAGCGTATCTTTGGTAATGTACATCTAAGCTTTGGCACACCGCTGCATCTTAGCGACTTTATGACAAAATTCGATGTGCCAGCCAATAGTTTGCCGACGGATCGCACCGATACCCCGCTCGATGATAAAGCCAGCGCGATGGTCGATAACATCGGCGTCAAAATCATGCAGCACATCAATAAGGCGGCGGTTGTGACGCCCGTTTCGTTATTATCATTGGTATTATTATCAGCGCCTAAAGCGGCTTTAGATGAAGAAATCTGTCGTGAGCAAATTGCCCTTTATCAAGGTCTTGCTCAGCAGTTGTCCTACTCAGATGATACCGTCATTACAGATATGAGTCCGCAGCAAATCATTGATTATGGTATCAAACTAAAGCTCATTGAACGTACGCCGCATATTTTAGGTGACATCATTCAGATTGCCGGTAAACAAGCGGCATTGCTCAGCTATTTCCGTAATAACATCCTGCATGTATTTATTTTACTGTCTTTCTTATCAGCATTAGTGGCGCGGAACGGTCGTATCGAGCGTAGTCGTTTGGACAATATTGCTAAGCAACTCTATCCATTTTTACAAAGTGAGCTGTTCTTATATTACCCAGCACATGGCTTGGCTGATACCTTGAACAAAAAAGTCGACAGCCTACTCTCGCATGGTCTAATTGTCGAATTGAGCGATGGCGTACTTAGCGTCCCTGAATCAAACAGCAAATGCTATCAGCAGCTGCAAGTGCTAGCGACGCCTGTCGGACAGAGCCTTGAGCGTTACTTTATGACGCTTGCCCTACTCGCCCAGCAAGGCTCAGGCAATCTAACCGAAAGCGAAGTCGTTGATCTGTGTCATCTGCTGGGTCAGCGCTTATCTGTACTATATGCAGACGATATTCCTGATTTCTTTGACCGCGCCTTATTCACCAGCTTCATCAGTGCCTTGACTCGTCTCGATTACTTGCAAAAAGATGATGAAACCGGCGTATTGACCTTTGATCATCGTATCAATGATATTGCTCGTCATGCTAAGTACGTGCTAACGCCTGACATGATGCAGATTTTGCAGCAAGTCGCCAGCTTAGATGAAGAAGAAATTACTCATGCGATTACTGAGATTAGTAATAAAAAGCAGCGTAAATTTGGGCGTAAGCGTTAATTTGTAACCAGCTACAATATTTAATGAGCTAAACTGAATATATCGAGCAAAAAAAGACCTCTAATTGATTAGAGGTCTTTTTTTATCTTCAAATTTAAAATTTCTAAGTAGCTGTTTTTTCAACAACTACTTTTTAAATAACAGTCCTAGGTCGAAATCTTTTTATATTTCATACGCTTAGGAGTGGCAGCATCACCCATCGTCTTTTTGCGATAAGTCTCAAACTCAGAATAGTTACCATCGAACCAAACTGGGCCTTCATCTTCGAACGCCAAGATATGAGTCGCGATACGGTCAAGGAACCAGCGATCATGCGAGACGACCATGACCGTACCTGGGAAGACCTGAATCGCATCTTCTAGCGCACGTAAGGTCTCAATGTCCAAATCGTTTGACGGTTCATCAAGGAGCAAGACGTTTGCACCCTGCTTCAATGTCTTAGCAAGCTGCAAGCGGTTACGCTCACCGCCAGACAATTGACCGACGTGCTTTTGCTGATCTGAGCCTTTGAAGTTAAAGCGACCGATATAAGCGCGGCTGGGCGTGGTGTAATCGCCAACTGTAATAATATCAAGACCGTCAGACACTTCTTCCCAAACGGTTTTGCTGTCATCTAAGTTGTCACGTACCTGACCAACATAGGCAACTTTAACACTTTCGCCCAAATCGACTGAACCCGTATCTGGCGTATCACGTTCGGTAATCATATTAAATAGCGTGGTTTTACCCGCACCATTTGGTCCGATGATACCGACGATCGCACCAGCTGGCACGTTAAAGCTTAGGTTTTCATAAAGCAAACGATCACCAAATGATTTGGAAATGTTATTCACTTCAATGACTTTATTGCCTAAACGTGGACCAGGCGGAATATAAATTTCAGCTGTCTCATTGCGCTGCTGGAACTCTGTTGAGTTCAACTCTTCAAAGCGCTGTACACGAGATTTAGACTTGGCTTGTTGACCTTTTTGGTTTTTACGAATCCAATCTAGCTCTTTTTTCAGTGCTTTAGCAAATGATTCTTCTTGCTTATTCTGCTGCTCTAAACGGGTGTTCTTTTGCTCTAGCCACTCAGTATAGTTGCCTTCATACGGATAACCATGGCCACGATCTAGCTCCAAAATCCACTGAGCGACGTTGTCTAGGAAATATCTATCATGGGTAATGGCAACGATTGTACCGCTGTAGTTCTGCAAGAACTGCTCTAGCCATGCAACAGATTCGGCGTCCAAATGGTTGGTTGGTTCGTCAAGTAACAGCATATCAGGGCGAGACAATAGCAAACGGCATAGTGCCACACGGCGTTTTTCACCACCAGACAGCTTACTAACATCCGCATCCCAAGGTGGCAGACGTAGGGCATCAGCCGCTTTTTCGAGCTGGGTATTTAAGTTATGGGCATCCCACGCTTGAATGATGTCTTCCATCTTGCCTTGTTCTTCAGCAAGCTTATCAAAGTCAGCATCAGGCTCTGCATATTCTGCATAAATAGCATCTAAACGTGCGAGCGCGTCTAAGGCTTCACGCATACCATCTTCGACATTTCCACGGACGTCTTTGCTGTCATCAAGCTGTGGTTCCTGCGGCAGATAACCTATTTTGGTGCCCGTTTGCGCGCGTGCTTCACCACTAAATTCAGTATCCACGCCCGCCATAATGCGTAGCAAGGTTGATTTACCTGAACCATTGATACCTAGGACACCGATTTTGGCACCTGGGAAAAATGATAAGTTAATATTTTTTAAAATTTCACGCTTAGGCGGAACAAGTTTTGACACGTTGTTCATCGTGTAAATATATTGAGCCATTAACACTCCGATAGACTGCATAAAAGAGGCGAGCAAATCATACTTAGCAATGATGCCAAGCGTGCTGCACCTCAAAATCAGGGTTACAAATTATAAGCCATTATCGCATTGTGGCGCATACCCTGCAAGCCAACAGATTGTTTTAACGATTGTTTTACGGCTTTTGTCACAGAGTGCTCAGCTTTGTAGCTAAAAGCGGTAACGAAACCTACTATCAAACCGTTTCGCTTAACATTCTGACTTATAACTGTTTTATAAAGACCACAAAAAATAGCATCAAAACTTTCGCAAATTTAATCAATAGCCATTAGCATGTTAGGATAGCTTAACAGATTCAAGCGACCTGACCTAAGTGATATCCGCTAAATTTGCGCACAGGTGAACACACTATTTATGATGTCAATCATTTTGATAGTATTAACAAAGGTACTGATAATATGACCAACGGCTATCGCCCTGAAATGATTCAACATGCGTTTATCGATTTTATTGGATCACACTTACAGCCGTTTTGGTCTTTCACTGTCCCAAAGCTGCGCCTTGTTGCGCGATATATCCTTAGCGATGACTTAATAGCGCTCAAATTTGAGACCAATCATGCTTTTCGACGGCAATTAGTGGGTTCGCAACGTGGTTGGCAGGGTGGGCAACATCTTAATTTAAGCGTTCTTATTGAAGGTGTGTATCATCAGCGCAGCTATTCATTATTAGGTTTGGCGCATCAACCGCTCTGGTGGCACGACGTTACTATTGGCAACAGTATTAATAGTGGCGCTCGCAAAAATCAACCACCTTACCTTGCGATTACCATTGCTATTAAGCCACAAGGCTTGGTTTCGGATTATTTAACCAAACATATGGCATTTGGCAGTGTCATCAACAGTAGTGTTCCCAGTGGCTCTTTCACTTTGGCACAAACATCTATAACAGTACAGACAAAATCAGCTGCCGAAAAGCCTGCTTTTTTATTATTTATCGCGGGTGGCAGCGGTATTACGCCCATGTTAGGGCTCATCACGCAAGCACTGGACAACGGACATCAGGTGACATTGCTATATTACAGTCGCACTGAAATGCTCCCGTTCAAAAACCAATGGCAACAACTGAGCACAGCGTATCCAGCTTTCACCTATCATCTGGTCAATACCGAGAAATCTGATACTTATTTGGCTGGCAAGCGACACTTGAGCGTAGACAGTTTGTTGGCATTGAACTTACCGCTGGCAGATACGCAAATATTTGCATGCGGGTCACAGGCTCTTTTAACTGGCTTATATAAAGCAGCGGCGAAGGTAACCTTACCGCACAATAAAAACCTGCGCGATAATATCATTGTAGAAAACTTTGGTCATGCGCTGCCTGATTTCAATTTTGATAACAAACAGGCGCTCGATAGAAAGAAATATACAGCACAACATACTGTTTATTTACGGGCGAGGCAACGGCAGTTTGACAGTAGCACGACATTATTGAATGCCGCAGAGGACGCAGGAATTCGCTTAGTGCATGGTTGTAGACGAGGTATCTGCCAGTTGTGTCGCTGCAATAAAGTCAGCGGCGTGGTCAAAAATATCTACACAGGAAAAATGAGCAGTGATGGTTATGAATCTATTCAAACTTGCATCAACATTGCCATGACTGATGTGGTGCTAGATATTTAGCAACACGGTGATAAAAATAAATGCTCATAACGGCTCATAAGATAAAAACACAGCCTGCTGTTACCTTATAGCCTACGGTAAAAAACTCAAACAACTTATTGAACCGAACCCAGTACCGACTCTCCGTACCATTTCGGTTAAGGATTATTTATGCGCTTGCTACCACCCGTCACTATGGCACAATCTGCTGTACCCGTTTTGACCCCACTAACTGATGCAAAACAGCAGAAAGCAAAGCAGTTGACTCGCTACCCAACGTTGACAGGAGCGCCCTTACCAAAGGCGCAATCTGATGCCCTCGCTCATGAATTAAATGTGCTTTACCGAAGCGTGATGGATTCGTTAGGTAGTGATGACGCACGATACATTAAACGAGTGTATGCCGCGGTAGTCTATAGTGAAATGACAGCGCGTGGCTTACTGGCAGCGGCTGGATGCCTGCAGTCAAAACGTAAAATTGTCGCGACTTGGTTATTGGGTACCTCACTACTGAGTCTCAGCAAAATTCTAAACAATATGGAGCTTGGGCATAATGTCATGCATGGTCAGTATGACTGGATGCAGCACCCGTATCTCAACAGCCAAAAGTTTGATTGGGACATTGTCTGTCCTGCCCCATTGTGGCAACACTCTCATAATTACTTGCATCATACTTTTACCAATATCGTTGGTCGTGACCATGATGTTGGCTATCACTTAATTCGCGTGACTGATGAGCAACCTTGGACGCCAAGCGACCGCCATAATATGTTGAAAACAGCGGTATTGGCTCTAGGTTTTGAGTGGGCGGTCGCCTTTCATGATATTCAAATCAGTGTCGACGAATACGCAGACTCCCCTGATAGACACCAAACCATGCAACAGAAATCTCGCGCATTATTCGCCAAAATCGCACGGCAAGTAGGCAAAGATCATATTGTACTACCCACGTTAGCAGGGCTGACATTAGGTCGGCGTAGTGCTATGACTACACTGAGCGGTAATGTTACTGCCAATATCGCTCGTAATCTGTGGACATGGGCGGTAATATTCTGTGGACACTTTACCGAACAAGCCCATATCTATACCCATCTCGATGCCGATGAGACTAAAGGCGACTGGTATGTGCGTCAAATTCTTGGCTCCAGCAATATTCAAGGCAGTAAGCTGTTTCATATTTTGACGGGTAATTTATCGCATCAAATCGAACATCATATCTTCCCTGATATGCCAGCCAGTCACTATGCTCGTATCGCACCACAATTACAGGCGATATGCCGCAAGTACAATCTACCCTATAATACTGGGCGCTTTGGTACACAATTCCGGCAAATGCTGGGACGTATCCGCCACTTTAGCAAGCCAAGTGCTGAAGAATGGCAGTCTTATTTGCAATCACAAACTACGTCAATCGCTGAAACAAATCATGCCGTAACAGAAAGACCAAAAGAGCTGCCCGCTATACGTGGATTGGGTAAGTATCTTCCCCCTGTCATGCGCCAAGCCTTATTTTATGCTTGATATGCAGCTCATATGGAGATCACTGGTAGACCCCTTTAGTCTTAACATTTACTCTATCGACTCTTACGCTAAAGAACTATAAATGTGAATCGAAAGGACTCATACTTTAGTGAATAATCTATTCGGTCATTCAAGCTTTTTTTATTTAAAAATACGCTTGATCAATACTAAAGAAAACCAATAATATTTAATGATAATAATCAATAATAACGGAGAATATCCATGAAAAATCAAAGCTCTGAACAAAAACTAACCATCACCCATGATGAACAGGCTAAACGCTTTGAAACCTCTATTGACGGTTATACTGGCTATATTAGCTATCAAGAGCGTGACGATACATTAGTTTATGATCATACTATCGTGCCTCATGAGCTAGGCGGGCGCGGTATTGGTTCAGCATTGGTCAAGCATGCCCTCAACTATGCTCGTGAACAGAATAAAAAAGTGATACCACAGTGCTCATTT
Organism: Psychrobacter sp. NC44; assembly: GCF_904846655.1. Classification (NCBI taxonomy): domain Bacteria; kingdom Pseudomonadati; phylum Pseudomonadota; class Gammaproteobacteria; order Moraxellales; family Moraxellaceae; genus Psychrobacter; species Psychrobacter sp. NC44. Next base: position 68,833 of record NZ_CAJHBN010000013.1, read on the forward strand.
GTCTCGTCATATATCAGCAAACATCCTGATTACCAAGACTTGCTATAGTCCACTCTTTAGCGATGAGCCATAGAAAATGCAGCATACTAATAAGCATCACGATTTATTTAGAAGTATTTTAAGCATTTATTATGGTTCAGCTTGGCTAATAAAATTGAAGCGTTAATACGCTACTACCCTCCTATTTATTTGCTATCTGCCCTTGTATATTTATCTTTGAATATATGGCAAGATAGCAAATATAGGCGGGTTTTCTGACCTATAATGCAGATAGAACAAAAGGTCTTTACAGTGATGTAATAGCGTCAATGATATAGCTGAAAAAGAGGATTGAAGTTTCGTACAATAGCTCTGACAGCTACAATGTAGTGCCTGATATAGTTTTTAATAAACCAAATCAACATAATAATAAAGGTGATTAATATGAGTAGTTTATCTGATAAGCAAGTAAATTTGCAGTTAGAGGAATTGCCCGGTTGGCAGCGCGAGGGCAATGCTATCGCAAAAACATATCACTTTAGCGATTTCATCGAAGCCATAAGCTTTATGAATCAAGCCGCGTTCCATGCGGAAGCGCTCGAGCACCATCCCGAATGGCGCAACACGTATAACGTGGTAGAGGTGCGCTTGACTACTGGCGATACTGGCGGTATAACCAGCCATGATATTCGTCTGGCTAAACGGATGGAACACATTGTTCAGCCGAAACGTTTATAGTAATGTGTTTTTTTATAATGTTTATAAAAATTTTTCATTAGTAAATACATTCTTAAATACCAAAAAAAGTCCTCAATTGAGGACTTTTTTATTTAACAATCTACAGGTATTGATTACATCTTGCGGCTTACAAATGCCACAATAAATAAAATAACAGCGACTGCTAAGAAAATATATGCCAAATTAGCAGACAATCCTGCGACACCGCCAAAACCCAATAAACTTGCTAACAGTGCGATCACGGCAAAAATAATAGCCCAGCGAAACATAACCTTCTCCTTAAAAATTATTATTAGAAAACCAGATATTTAGATTGATGCAATGGACAATTATTAATAAGAAATAACTACTATTATTAATGAGTACCTTGCTCTCTCTAAGATTCCTTTTTCTTTACTTTTTGTTTTTTTGATATTTATTAATTTTTTAATCATTAATACTGCTTACGACCATAGATTAGCAATATTTATCTTTAGAAAACGTTCATTTTGGTAATGATATCGGTAGGTTATGTAACCTTTGTAGCAAATCTTAACATCGAACCTTTTTTTCATCCCTTTATGGGAGTTATGTGTATAGATGGTTAGTTATTACTTAGCCGTCAACATTTCCATCATATAATCTGCTATAAACAGTAACTTACAAGTCATTTTTACTGGTCAAAAATACTTTAATATATCTTTTTCAGGCAGATATAAGTCATGACTCATTTAGTCATGACTTATATCTATAGTTAACCTGATTGCTATCAAAAAATCAGACCTCAAACTCTGACTGTTAAATGGCAACAAATTTTAAACGTCACACAACTCATCAAAATAGCTATTAAGGATAATAAATATGGATACCAATACCAATACGGATACCTCGAACAATACACGACAGCGCAGCGATGAAAAGCGCCCTTACGCGGTCGTCTTATATGGTGCAACCAGCTTTGTTGGTCAAATTACAGCACACTATTTAACAGAGTTTCTATCTAATACTAAAGACAAAGATGGCGCCGATGTCACGTGGGCGATTGCTGGGCGTGATGAAGCAAAACTGAACGAATTGCAATCTAAACTTGGCAGCACTGTCGATATTATTCTTGCTAATAGTGACGATGCGGACAGCCTTGATGAGATGACCAAACAAACCCAAGTCATCATTTCAACCGTCGGTCCTTATCTCAAATACGGTGAGCCGTTGATCAAATCTTGTACCACTCATGGGACAGATTATGTCGACCTCACCGGTGAAGCCATTTTCATCAAAGACATGATGGACAAGTATCAGGACGCGGCAAAGCAAAGCGGCGCTCGTATTGTCAACTCGTGTGGCTTTGATTCTATTCCATCGGATTTGGGCGTCTACTTTACCCAAACCCAAGCAGAAGAGAAATTTGGTCGCGCTTGTGATGTGATTCATATGCGTGTCAAAGCGGCGAAAGGCGGTCTATCAGGTGGCACCATTGCCTCGATGGCGACTATTTTTGAAGAAGTTGGAAAGGACAAGTCACGTCGTAAGCAGGTAGCAAATCCTTATCTACTCAATGATGACAAAGATGCGCCAAACGTGCGCCAAGCTAATGTCAGTAAGCCAGAATACGATAGTGAGCACAAACGCTGGCTTGCGCCTTTTGTCATGGCCAGTATCAATACCCGTATCGTGCATCGCACCAACCAATTGCTTGGCTATGAATATGGTCGTGACTTTAAATATGACGAAGCAATGTGGATGCAAGATGGTGTGAAAGGTCAATTATCAAGCTATGCAATGAGCGCCGGCTTGTTTGGATTTGCCACTGCTATGATGGTCAAACCGAGCCGTGAATTATTAGCTAAGCACGTGCTACCCAAGTCAGGTTCTGGTCCGTCTGCAGAAGAGCAAGCAAACGGCTACTTTGACATTCGCCTCTTTGGGACAACGGCTAATAAAGACACCATCCATACGAAAGTAACGGGTGACAAAGATCCAGGTTACGGCAGTACCTCGCGTATGCTAGCGCAAGCAGCGTTATGCTTAGCACAAGATATTAGCAAAGAAGAAGTCGGTGGTGGTTTTTGGACGCCAGCCTCTGCCATGGGTAATCATCTACTGGCGCGTTTAGAAGAGCATGCGGGTCTTAGTTTTGAAGTTGTCGATTCGTAAGATTACCCATTTATAAATCGAAGCAATCTACTTCTTAATATCTAAGTAATGACCGTATCTTAGCAACGAGATACGGTTTTTTATTGCCTATTCTTTCTCATTATTCAGATTGCAATTTTTTGAGCGATTGTTAATAAATAATAATAACGTGATTCTTTAGTAAATAATATTGGCACTTCTTGCCTTTTTAATACATTAAGCTACACATTTCTAGAGTAATGTCACAGCCATATTGCAGTGAATGACGTAGGATAAAAAAGGTTAGGCAACTTTTTACCCCATATCTTTTTACCCCATATTACATAGCAGCTTTGAAACGAATAATTGGCTCATTAACATTTCATTTAGACTTTAAACGCGTCAGAGTAATTTTCTAGTGCAATAAAAATCATATTAATAAAAATTAAGTTTTACTTATTTATCATAAATTTGAAATAAATCAATAGACTTCAATCTAATTAAAAGGACATAACAATGAAAATCAATATATTAACCGCTGCTGTGATGACATCTGGTCTTGCTATGTTTGCAAGCTCTGCTAACGCCGCTATGACTACCGATAGCCACGGCAATGTTGGCTATGACAGTTATGAGGAGTGTGTCACCGCTGTCAAAGACGGTTCGGCCAAATTTTATACCCCTTATACTTATCAAAACCCAAAGCGCCAAGCAGGTGAAGCAACTGTCAAAAAAATGCGTTTGTCTGAAGTAATGATTCCTCAAACAATGGTCAATGCAAACAACTTAACAGCCAGTGATTACTCAGCAGGTGCTTGTGATTTAGGGGTTGGGCAGTCAAATGGTCGCTATGGTGTTTCGGGTGCATTGGTTGGGAAATACGTCCCTATCGCCGCTGATATGCCTGTCAACGTCTATATGGATAAAGCTGGCAATCCAGTACGTTTAAGCATGCAGCAGTGCGATAACCACTTTGGTGCCAAGTTTCCAACGCCTATTATGAGCGAAACAAAAGAAGCTACAGCACCAGAAGCACAACTCGCGATTATCGAAGATCGCCTTGTAGAGCCTGTCATCGTTGAAACCACACGTGTTATCCGCCCTACTAAATATAGTGTCAAAGAAGTCATCATTGTGCCGAAAGATCAAATCAAGCGAGTAAACACAGCGTCAGGTACAGCCATTGCTATCGAAGACGAGGCTAACCGTACTGTAATCGTTGGTGAAGAAGCAGATGCGGATGTCATCGACAATACTGAAATCAACCAAACCTTCCCAGTCATTCGTGTTCCTAGTAGCAGCACTCAACAACGCGTCGTTGATCCAAACACTGGCAAGTATATCGTTATTGAATAAGACTCTAATGAAATATAAACGAACAAGATTCATTGAGACATCATTGTTATAAGAATTAGAGATAGGAAAGTAGAAAACAATGCTATTTTCCTATCTGACAATAACCATACAATAGTTGCACAAAGTCACCTGCTAACATCCGTCTGTTAGAATTTTAATCTATGGACTACTGAACTAACGCTTGTTTAGTTGGTATTCTCCCCTTTAGATTTTTATCACTGATTTAGGTCAGCTTATAAAGCTCTTTATCCAAATCCATCATGATAGTCTCTTAATGGTTATCATGATTTTATTTTGTCTATCAATTAAATGTTAGATATATTAAATATATAGATTTGAATTACTAAATGAATGTGTGATATGCAACTGCTGTATACAGCAGTTAGCAACATAAGCGTCAAGTTTGAAATTTTTTAAGCTGACATTATAAGATTGTAAATTAAGGAATTGATTAATGAAAAAAAGTACTCTATCTTTATCGCTACTGATCGGCGCTGCGCTCACTATCCCAAGTTTGGCTATGGCAGCACCTGCTGATACTGCGGCAGTAGATGTGCAAGCAGCGGCTACCGCCACCACACTTGAGACGGAAGGTGACAATACAAATAATGCATCAGCAGACAATCAGTCTAGCCCATTTCAGATTAGTGAGACACAGATTATCTCAAGAGCAAGCGTTAACAACAGTGCTGAGCAACAGCCGATGACTACTGAGCTTCAAGCTGAGCAAGAAGCAATGGCTGCCGAGCAAGAGCTGATTCAAGATTCTGAAGAAGCGATGCAAGAAGAAGACTCGTTAGACACACAAGAAGAATTACAAGAAGCTGAAGAAGCCACAGAAGAATTATAGAATATGAAATAAAGTACGATATGAACCCCGCTGTTAACTGAAATCACGCAGAAGAGGTTATTCAGCGAGTTAAGTTTTGAGTAGTTATTAGTGTTCATTAACAATTTCTATTTTTAGATACATTCCATAAAAAAGGCAGCCTAATGGCTGCCTTTTTTATCACTATTGATATTAACTATTTTTTGGTTTTAGTCACGCCAGCTTCCTGTAACAGCGCCCCAAACGTACCCATTTTGCTAGGTGCTTCTGCTTTATCAGCCCTTGGCGCTTTGCTACGATCGTTATTAGCATTGTCTTTATCCTGACGATTACCGCGAGATTTCGACGGGCGCTTATCAGTCGCTGGACGGCTACTGTTTGGGCGTTTGCTATTTGTATGATCGCTACGTGGACGACTGACTTTCTCATCATTACCAGTACTTTCAGCCGATTTCGCTGCTGGGCGCGCAGGCTTTTCAGATTCTGGCTTCATACTAAAGCCAATACGACCACGTTTTTCATCGATAGAGATGACACGTACCGAGACGATATCGCCCGGCTTGACGCGATTCATCGGGTCTGCAACGAAGTCGTTGGCCATCTGAGAGATATGTACCAAACCGTCCTGATGGACGCCAACATCAACGAAGCAACCAAAGGCTGTAACATTAGTCACTACGCCTTCAAGCTGCATGCCCTCGCTCAAGTCTTTAATACTGTTAACGTCTTCACGGAAGTTAGCAGTCTTAAATTCAGGACGTGGGTCGCGTGCTGGTTTGACTAGCTCCTCGATGATAGCAGTTACACTAATATTGTCATCATTAGCAGCCAGTGCAGTGCTATCTATCGTATTTAGTACGCCGTCATTGCCGATGACTTCTGGCAATGCTTTACCAGTTTGTGCCAATAAGCTATCGACCAGCGCATAGCTTTCTGGATGCACACCAGTGGCATCAAGGGGATTACTACCACCATGGATACGCAAGAAGCCTGCTGCTTGCTCAAAGGTCTTAGCGCCTAAGCGTGGGACATTTTTCAATGATTCACGACTGTCAAAAGCACCATGCTCTTTGCGGTAGGTAACGATTTGCTGGGCGACGTTTTTATTCAAACCTGCAATATGCGCCAAGATAGCGGGGCTTGCGGTATTCACATCAACGCCAACGGCGTTTACGCTGTCTTGTGTGACTTTGTCTAGGCTATCTGCTAATTGAGTTTGGTTAACATCATGTTGATATTGACCAACGCCGATCGCTTTTGGGTCAACCTTAACCAATTCTGACAATGGATCTTGCAAGCGACGCGCGATAGAAACCGCACCGCGTACAGAGACATCTAAATTAGCCAACTCATCACTCGCAAGCTCACTGGCAGAATAAACTGACGCGCCTGATTCATTCACGATAACGGCTTTGGCTTTTAACTCAGAGTTGGCGGCCAAAATCTCTTTAATCATCGCATCTGTTTCGCGGCTCGCCGTACCGTTGCCGATAGCCACTAAATCAACATTATAAGTGCTTAATAATTCATCAATGACTTTTTTAGCTTCGTCCATCTTATTATCAGGAGCAAACGGATAAACGGTTGCAACAACTGGCTTGTCTTCGCTGTCTAACATCACATGACCTTGGGCATCGACAATCGCCATTTTAACGCCATGACGAATACCCGGATCGACACCTAAAATCACTTTACGGCCAGCAGGTGCTGACATGAGTAAATGCTGTAAGTTATTGGCAAATACATCAATCGCATCGGCTTCAGCGGTTAGACGCTTTTCTGTCAATAAACGATGCTCAATATGCGGACGCCATTTCTCTTTCCATAAGCTGGTCGCCGCTTCTGTCAGAAATTCTTGACGTTCTGCTGGCGCTTTGGCATCAATCTCAAAGTGCTTAACAATTTTTTCAATAAAGGGTGTATCTTCGCCTTCGATTTTTAAACCCAAAACGTTTTCTTGGCGACCGCGTAGCATCGCTAATAAACGATGATTAGGCAGACGCGCCAAGCTTTCACTATGTTCAAAGTAGTCTTTGAATTTTTCGCCAACTTCGCGTTTTTCTTCACTGGCAACAGCTGAGACGATACTGGCTGTTTTGGCGAAGCCACTACGCAGATTATCGAGTAAATCCAACGCTTGCGTCCACTCATCAACGATGATGGCTTGTACGCCTGCCAATTGCTTGTCGATATCGCTGAAGTCGACTTCAATCTCATTACCGCTATCATCGGTAATGCTCGATTGAGCTTGATAGTCTGCTAATGCGTCAGTTGGCGTAATCTCTTGCGTTAAGACCGCTTGTGCTGCCACATCAAGACCGGCAGCGCGTGCTTTAGCAGCTGGTGAGCGGCGGCGTGGACGATATGGCAAATAGATGTCTTCAAGCTCAAGTTTCGACGTCGCATTATCAATACGCGCCTGTAGCTCGTCGGTCAAATTGCCCTGCGTGCTGAGCAGCTCAGTAATTTTAAGGCGACGGGTGGCCATGTCACGCTCATAATTGAGTGACTTCTCTAGAGCTCGCAATTGCGCATCGTCAAGATTCTGCGTCTTTTCTTTACGGTAACGGGCAATAAATGGAACGGTCGCGCCTTCATCGTAAAGTTTGACAAACGCATTGACTTGAGCAGTCTTAATGCCAAGCGCGCGAGCAAGCTTGTCGTGAATATTCGCGTGTGTGGTTGCATCCAAAACCTGTGCATTTGTCGAGGTTTGAGATGGCGTTAAGGTATCAGTGCTACTCATAGACGTATCAATCGTTGAGAAATGTAGTTTTGCATTATAGCAAAAGCTGCATGAATAAAAATCCTTTTTATCTTTTCGTTATTTATCGCTAGTTTTATGACGAAAATCGTCTCATATCATAGGTTCTGTCGCTTTGTTAAACAAACGCATACAGCATTTGTCCTGATGGGTGATGCAATTAGTGGTGCAATCTTATACACTAAAGTATCGAAGGCGCAAATATTGGTACGCGCTGACGCATTGAACAATAGTATTCAAATTTATGATGGATTGAGACGGACCTTTACTTTTGACCACTCATTGAATAAAGACAGTTTTTTTGCTCAGGTTTTTTTGTATAGTCGATTCAAGATAATTTAGCGATGAGGACAGCACGTTGAGTCTACTATAAATAGTAGACTCAACGTGCCTGACACCGTATTTTCTTTATATCATTTTAACTATATAACCTTTAGCCTTGACTGTTAACGATAATTTCTACTAATAATAATTTTTATAAGAGGATGCCTGTATGTCTGAAAATAACAGCCCTGATACCTTAACTCAACGAATTTTAGTCGTTGATGACGATGCACGCTTGCGCTCTTTATTACAGCGCTTTCTAGAAGACGACGGTTTTGTCGTTCGTACCGCTCATGATGGTAGTCAAATGGACAAACTGTTACAGCGTGAGCTTTTCTCGTTGGTGGTACTCGATTTGATGCTGCCAGGCGAAGACGGCATCAGTATCTGTAAGCGTCTACGTGAAGACAATGGTGACATTCCTATCATTATGCTGACAGCCAAAGGTGGTGATGCCGATCGTATCGCTGGTCTAGAAGCGGGCGCAGATGATTATCTGCCAAAACCATTTAATCCAAAAGAGCTATTGGCTCGTATCAAAGCGGTATTACGTCGTCAAAATCGCGAGCTGCCTGGCGCACCAAGCCATCAGCTTGAAGTGGTTGAGTTTGGACCGTGGACGCTTGATTTATCGACACGTACGCTTAAACGTGACGGCAATGTGGTCACTTTGACGACAGGTGAATTTTCGGTGCTAAAAGCACTGGTGCAGCATCCACGTGAGCCATTAACCCGTGACAAACTAATGAACCTTGCGCGTGGTCGTGAATGGGGTGCGATGGAGCGTTCTATCGACGTACAGGTATCACGTTTGCGTCGTTTGATTGAAGACAACCCGTCACAAGCGCGTTACATCCAAACCGTTTGGGGTGTAGGCTACGTATTCGTTCCTGACGAAGCTGAAGTAGAAACCGTTAAAAGTGAGTAACTTTTGACTATGTGTGTCCTCATTTTGAAAATTTCGATTATCGATTGAATTGAGGACACACGCTAATATCATTTCCTTTTAATATAGGCCGTGTTTGATTACTCACAAATACGGCCTATATGATGAGTGTCTCTGTGAAAAAACCTATTATTTTCCAAAACATACCCTGCACCTTGGTGACAGGGTTTTTGGGTGCTGGCAAGACCACAGTGATTAATCAGCTGCTTGCTATCAAACCTGCCGATGAGCGCTGGGCATTACTAATCAATGAGTTTGGTCGTATCGGTATTGATGGTGCGCTGCTGGCAAGCGCGCAAGATAATATTGCGATACGCGAAGTCAGTGGTGGCTGTATTTGTTGTACCAGTCAGCTGCCATTACAAATTGCTATCAGTCGGCTACTTAGTGAGCATCATCCACAGCGGTTGCTCATCGAACCTACAGGGCTTGCTCATCCACGTGAGCTTATCATGCAACTCAGTGCACCGCATTGGCAAACAGCGCTCAATATGCAAGCAGTAATAACGGTATTGAGTGGCGTACAATGGCAGCAAGACAAATATCGTCATCATGACGGTTTTCAAGCGCATGTCCGTGATGCCGATGTGTTAGTCATTAATCGCTATGCTCAATTAAGCGATAGCGAAAAACAAGCACTGCAACAATGGATAGCCAAGCTCAATGCACAGGTAAAAATTATTTGGGCAGCATCTGAGCAGATATCTCATGATACAAATGACTCATCCAATATTCTTTTATCAGAATCAAGCGTGTCAGAGTTGAAAACTCAGCTAACCAAGCCCAGTCAGGTTATCTCGAAACAACGCACAGTCAATATTGTTCACCCTCAAAAATCTATTACTAGCTTGCAACCACAGAGTAATGCCCTATCGATATCGACCACCTTGTCATCCAACGCTTTTACAAACAAAGATGATTCGCAGACCGACACAGATATTGAGCTACCTTATCGTTATCATGAGAAACAGCAAGAGTTACAGTTGGCGGGTTGGCGACTGCCAGCGCACTACATATTAAAAGCGGATGAGTTACAGAGTTGGTTATTAGCGCTACCGAACTGGCAACGTATCAAAGGTGTGGTTCATACGTCTGATGGCTGGCTACAAATCAATTTTACCCCTGACAGCTTAACCACCAGTACGGTCAGCGCACAAGTTGATAGTCGGCTAGAGATTATATTACAGTTGGAGGCAAATGCTAATAACGACAACGATACAGCGGTAGAAAGCGACCGCTCAGAAGAAAAAGATAGGACAGCATTTTTATCTTCTATAGAGACGCTACCTTCTATCGATTGGGATACCTGCGACCGTGAACTAATGGCACTGGTTATATAGTAATAGACAAAAAAAGGGCAGACATTGCTGTTCGAGATAGCAATGTCTGCCCTTTTTCTTTTTTAACGTAATTGGCTGTCTTTGCTACCGCGCCGGTTAAACAACTCGGCGGCTCTCGCCTCTTGTTCAAGTTCTGTCTGACAGCTGACGCAATGCTGAATACCAGGCACTGCTAACCGCCGTGCTTCTGGAATAGGCTTGCCGCATTCATCACACATCTCGGCACTGATGCCAGTTGGCAACGCACGTCTTGCCCGCTCTAATGCATCATTTACCGTTGCATCCATTTGCTCATGCTCAGCACCATCTCTTGACCAACCACCTGCCATAACTTCATCCTATTTACGATAATCAGATATTACAAATCGCTTTAATAACAAATAGATGGGGTTGTTTATAATTAATTGCAACCTACTAGAGCATGCCTCAATCTGAAAGTATGCGAATAAATGCGCTAAATAATGACATTTTCTAGCAAAAAATCACATGGCTAATCTTTTGGCTGTAGCTCAACCACTTGCCCGCGTACCCCGATACTGGCATCACTCATCAGACAAACATAGCCTGCCATGATATCTTCAGGCGTTTTTAAGCTCATAGGACTCTCTCCTGGATAAGCATGGGCGCGCATATTGGTACGAGTGCCACCAGGATTGACACAGTTAAAACGTAAATTAGTCGTATTCTGCGTCTCTTGGGTAAAGATATCACTCATGCCTTCTACGGCTTGCTTGGACAGCGCATAAGCACCCCAGAATGCGCGAGGATGTGTACCGACCGTGCTAGAGGTGAAAATAATAGAGCCATTCTCAGCATCTTTAAGTAGTGGTAGCAGCGCTTGGGTAAGCATAAACGTCGAGGTAAAATTAACCTTCATAACTTGTGCAAAAGTATCGACGTCATACATCTCAAGTGGGGTTAGCTGCCCAAGCATACCCGCATTGTGCAAGATACCATCGAGCTGACCGACTTCTTTATTAATCAACCCCTCTAACTGCTGCATCTCAGCATAAGTTGCTCCTTCTAAATTCATCGGTAGCATGGCAGGCTGTTTGCCGCCAAGACTTTCAATCTCATCATAAACATATTCAAGCTTGCTGCTGGTACGTCCCAATAACAGGACTGTCGCTCCATAGCGAGCATAAGTCAGCGCGGCAACGCGGCCGATACCATCACCTGCACCTGTGACCAAAATAGTCTTACCGTCTAAACAATTATCAGATGGTACAAAGTTGCGAATATCGTTATGAGTTAACGGTTGAGTTAGACTTTGAACGGTTTTTTGGTGGTCTTGCTGACTAGCTGACTGGTTAATATTGTCACTCATGGCATTGCTCACTGCTTATCGTTTAATAGTTGGGATGCTAAGTATTTATCGTATTTCTTTAAAAACACAGAGTGTGGCGAACTCGATTTATAATTTTATTTATAAATAGTCAAATTTACCAGAAGAGAGCAACAGTTTATTTAATTGCTCAGGCGTATCAGTAATATAATCTGCACCCCATTTCTTCAGGTTTTTTTGATCTTCAGGCGGAATATAACCATAAGCAGCTAGAATCGTCGGCATGCCAGCCGCGTTGCCAGCTTCAATGTCACGGATATGATCGCCAACATAAATCACGCTTTCAGCGGCGCCGCGAGGGATACCAAGCTTCTCTAACGCCGCATACATAGGCTCTGGGTCAGGTTTTGAGCGAGACACATCATCAGGACAGACCAAAGCAGAACAGCGCCTGTCTAACTGCATTTTGTCTAGTAACTTCTCTGCCAGATAACGCGGCTTGTTGGTCACAATACCCCATGGCACCCCTTTTTCTTCAAGAGCAGTCAACACATCTTCTAATTCAGCGAACACACAACTATCGACGCATATCTCAGCTTCATAATCATCTAAAAACTGTTGGCGAAACTCCTGCAAAGCTTCTTCGCTAACCTCAATTTGATCGTTATGACGTAGCATCAACTGTACCATCGCTGAGGCACCAGCAGAAACTTGCTCGCGAATTTCTGTTTCAGGGGGTGCTTGCCAATCATTTTCGCGGCTCATTTTACCGATAATACGGACAAAATCAGCAGCCGTATCGATTAATGTCCCATCGAGATCAAATAAAACCGCTTTTACAAATTGGCTCATAGTGAATGCTCTTAATATAGATAAGGTGTTGAGTGAAATAGTATGGCATGAAAACAACCAAATACGGCATTCAGCTTAAGCCAGTGGCTTGTGTACTGCCATCATGTAATTGACATCGACATTTTGAGCCAGCCAATAGCGCTTGGTCAGCGGATTATAATGCAAGCCAATGATATCTTGACGTGTGAATCCAGCATCAATTGCCATTTTGTCTAGCTCAGCTGGCGTAATAAATTTGGCATAGTCATGAGTGCCGCGATCGAGCAAGCGCAATACATATTCTGCCCCAACGATGGCAAATAGATATGATTTAGGGTTTCGATTGATCGTCGATAGCACACAAACACCGCCTGGTGCCAATAACTCAAAACAAGCCTGCACAATCGAGCTGGGATCAGGCACATGTTCGAGCATCTCCATGCAAGTCACCACATCGAACTGACCTGCCTGAGTTTTGGCTAGTTCTTCTACTGGAATATGCTGATAGCGCAACGTCTCATGTAAAGCGCTTTGCTCTGCATGCAGCGCTGCCGCTTTTAGGTTTTCGGTACCCAAATCAATCCCCGTCACATCCGCACCGCGACGTGCCATAGACTCTGACAATATACCGCCGCCACAGCCGACATCGAGCACTTTTTTTCCAGCCAAGCCGGTTTCAGCCGTTTTATGAATATCTGTATCAGCACTGTCATTTTGATAACTGCGCTTGACGTTGTCTTCTATCCAATTTAAACGCAGTGGATTTATTTCATGCAAAGTCGCAAATGCACCCGTCTTGCTCCACCATTCGCTTGCCAACTTATTAAACTTGTCGACTTCGCTAGGATCTACATTAATGGCGGTAGCCGTTGTATCATCAAGACTGCTGTTTGCTTGCTCATTCAAAGAAGGCGAGGAAGATAGAGCTGAGCTCATTGCATTTTTCCTTTATTGTCATTATCGTTATAATCATATACAGTGCACAATTATGTGCCTAATATTAGCATGAGAGCGGTAGCTTTGTCGTGAGTACATCGTCACCGATTGTGAATACTCTTAGCAAACGTTCATATTTTCTGTACCATTTTTTTAGAGGATAGATGCCTCAAACAGCCCAAAACCTAAATAATAAAACGCTAAAAAAATTCCAAAAAATGCGGTGAAATATGCCTTAAATAATGGCTCACAGCTTTACAACCATTAGTTAAGAATCGGATTCACAAGCAACCATGTTTTACGTTATTATAGTCGATACGTCACTATAGTTCGATTATACTCGACGCTGTCTCGTTTGGGCACTTTAAAAACCTGTGCGCTATACCCAAAACCATACGATACTAAAACATCTCAACAAACCCTAAGTTTTCACACCTCAAGGATAAAGTATGAAACGTGTCATCACACTGACTAGTCTGGCCATGGCCATTGGACTTGCCACTATGGGCGCACAAGCTGCCGACTATGTCGCCGGAAAAGACTATCGCGTGCTAGACAATCCAGAAAAAATCAGCGGTGATGCTATCATTGTTCGTGAGTTTTTTTGGTATGGTTGCCCGCATTGTAACGTTCTTAACCCACATATGGAAAAATGGGCTAAAAACAAAGACAAAGACGTTGCCTTTTTCAAAACGCCAGCAGCGCTTAACCCTGTCTGGGAAGCGAACGCTCGTGGTTTCTATGCCGCTCAGCTGCTAGGGTTTGAAGACAAGACCCATGACGCGCTATTTGATGCCATTCACAAAGATGGTAAGAAAATCTTTGACCAATCATCATTAAGCAAATGGTATGCATCGAAAGGCGTTAATGAGAAGAAATTCAATAGCCTTTATAATTCATTCGCCGTTGGTACGAAAATTGGTCGTTCACAAGCAGGCGCTAAGCGTTATCAGCTCTCTGGTGTGCCAGCAGTCGTCGTGCAAGGCAAATACGTTGTAACTGGTGAAAGCGCTACTGTACCTAAAGTCGTTGACTATTTGGTTGACAAAGTGCGTGCTGAAAAGAAATAGGTTAAGTACTAATATAAATTAAGTACCGTTATAAATTAGGGACTAGCATTTATCTATAAGTGTCATTTGTACCTAAATGCTCTTACCCATAAAAAAGCCAATCATCAAGTGATTGGCTTTTTGCATTTGTAGACTACATTAATTTATAAGTGGAGATATTGTATAAATAGTGCTCAAAGTTATTTAGCCGCTATCATCTTATTACTTTTCTTTTTTCAATTGCGACAAAATAGTGACTTCACGAATATAACTGGCTAAGTCTGCTTTAGACTCTGCCATCAGCTCATCATCTTGGGTATGCTTGGCGTACTCAATCCATAACAGTAATTGATACATACTATTTTGTTCAGATGCTTGGTATTGTTTAACGAACTGCTTAAGCGTCCCTTCATCATTAATATTTAAACGCTCAAACCAACTTTCTATTTTTGAGACCTGTTCTTTAGGGAAAAATGCATCAAATAATGCTTTTACCAATTCGTGGCGGTTTTCTTCACTAATCAGCTTACCAACGCGCTTGGTTTGGCGAATACGAGCATTAGCGCTGGTGATATCGGCCAATGCCATGAGTTCTGCCATAAAATAGTCACTGGCTGGCAGATTTTTGAGCTGCTTTTTCGATAAGCTGGCAAGTGGTATCGACAACTTCTGCAAGCGCTCATGGGCTTTTTTGAGTTCAGTGCGCGAGACGCGCATATCCTGTTCTTTCCAGTCAATCATAAAAGCTTTCCAAAATAATAAATAATAAAATTAACAGGGGCATGTCCTCATTTTAGGAATAGTCATAAAAATGAAGATATGCCCCAGTGTTTACCAATAACTACCAACGATTTTTTTCACGATGTTTCGCCAGCACTTTTATACTTTGTGGCATAACATCGGCAAGACGACGTTGTAAATTATCGGTGATGAATACTGAACGATGCTTACCACCAGTACAACCAATAGCCACTGTCACTGTATGGCGGTTATTGTGTAAAAATTCGGGCAACCAACGGGTTAAAAACTTATCTATATCATCAGTCATCTCAGCCACTTCTGGATAGTCGGCAAAGAATGCGGCAACTTCCATGTCTAGACCTGTCGAAGTACGCAATTCAGGGTTCCAATGCGGATTCGGCAAAATTCTCACATCAAAGACAAAATCTGCATCAATAGGACTGCCATATTTAAAGCCAAAAGACAGCAGATTAATCACAATCTGATTGTCCACGCCGACATGTTCACGCAAGCTGTCTTTCAATTGATGAATATTCAAATTGCTGGTATCAATTCTGATATCGGCATGACCTGCGATAGGCTCTAACAGCTCCACTTCTTTTTTAATCGCGGCAGGTAGATTAAAAGCAATATGCTTGGCATTATCACTATCGATATCCTGTGACATCAGCGGATGTACGCGGCGTGTCGCATTAAAACGTGCTATCAAAGTGCTTTCTTGCGCGGTCACGTACACTACTTTGACCGCATGCGCCCCGTATGTTTTTTTTAGGGATGCATGCATCTCTGCAAACTTGGATAGATCCGCTCGCGGTGTTCGAATATCAACACCAAGCGCAATACGACGAATCCCACTTTCATTGACCAATTTATACGCAGCATCCGGCAATAAGGATAACGGTAGGTTATCAATAGAATAATATCCTAAATCTTCTAAGATATTCAATACTGAGGTTTTACCTGAGCCTGAACGCCCTGATACCACTAGGATACTGAGCTTATCGGTTGCTATTTTACACGCTGCCTGCTCAGATTGACTGTTATTTTCACCCTGACTCACATCCATGATTCACCCATTCTAGTCCATTGCATCCTGCAAATTACTATGTCACAACGATTGATCCACCGTCACCAATTGATTGTCTAACAAACGTGCACGTCCTAGCCAAGCAGCGACTAGAATCATCAAATTCTCATTTTCTGCATTAAAAGTTACAGTATCATTAGTGAGAGACTCTAGCGTATCGGTTTTAATGTCTAAATAATCAATAATGAAGCCAGCATCCGTAATACGCTGATGCGTTTCTGCTAGCAACGACTGAACAGCTTGTTGGCTCTGTTCGCCTCTCTCTAACTGCTTTGCTAAATATTGTAGCGCTTGATGGATGACAGGTGCTGCCTCACGCTCAGTAGCACTTAAATATTGGTTACGCGATGAGAGCGCCAAACCATCTGCAGCGCGGACAATAGGTGCCCCTATAATTTCAATGGGATAACTTAAATCACGTACCAATTGCTTAATAATCGCTAATTGCTGATAATCTTTTTGTCCAAAAACAGCCATATCCGGTTGTACGATATTGAACAGTTTAGAGACGACAATACCAACACCGTCAAAATGCCCAGGGCGTGATTGACCACATAATTGAGTGGTAATAGCACCTGCAAGAACGGAGGTCGGTGGCGGTAAGACTGGGTACATCTCTTCAATACTGGGCGCAAACACATAATCAGTATCGACCGTTGCTAGCTTTGCGACATCCTCATCAAGCGTGCGAGGATAACTATCAAAATCCTCTCCCTCGCCAAATTGAGTAGGGTTGACAAAAATACTAACCACCACGATATCAGCATGTTGCTTGGCTATTTTTACTAATTCAAGATGACCGGCATGCAGATTGCCCATCGTTGGCACTAAAGCGATACGCTGTGGGCCATCTTGATTGTCATTTTTTTGTCCACGATAAGACTGTAAAGCCGTACGCAATGCGGAGATATGATGATGAATGATTGGCATGGTTAACTATTCTTCTACTGATAATCGTAAAAACTAAAATATTAGCTAAACTGGTGCTGCTCGGTTGGAAAACTGCCTTTACGTACTGACTGCTGGTAAAGGGCAAATGCGCCTTCGATACTGTGCGCGCTATTACGCTTATCGGTCAAAAAGTCATGAATAAAGCGCGGGACACGGCCGTGCGTCATACCTAGCATGTCATGCATGACCAACACTTGACCATCCGTATCTGCACCAGCACCAATCCCAATAACTGGTACTGCGACGGCTTCCGTCACTACTTTTGCAAGCTCAGCAGGTACGCACTCCAACACTAGCAGCGCAGCACCTGCCGCAACGACTGCTTTCGCATCAGCAAGCAATTTATCAGCCGCTCCGTCACCACGACCTTGGATTTTATAACCACCAAACACATTGACTGATTGCGGTGTTAATCCTAAATGCACACAAGTAGGCGTCCCTGCTTGCGCCAAAGTCGTGATTAAATCGCAAAGCTCACTACCGCCTTCAATCTTAATCACATGCGCGCCCGCCTGCATCAGCTGGCGACTATTGGCAACCGCTTCTGGCAGGGTTACATAGCTCATAAACGGCAAGTCAGCCAAAATCAGCGCGTGTTTATTGCTACGGGCAATATTGGCCGTATGGTAAGCCATGTCATTGACAGTCACGGGTAACGTTGAGTCATGACCCTGCACCACCATGCCCAAACTGTCACCGATTAAAATGGTATCAATCTCTGCTTTTTCCATCATTCGTGCAAACATCGAGTCATAGCACGTTAAGCAAGTGAACTTGGTGCCGTCTTTTTTGAATTTTTTTAAAGTAGATAACGTCGTCATATGATCCTCGATTAACCTTTAGTACCTTTTAGCACCTTTAGCTGTCTCTAGCTATTATTCTGATTGTGATCAAAACTGTTAGCAATCCTTTGGTATAGGTGATTTACCTTAAAAGAGGTGAACGCTGTCACTCTTTTATAATAGATTGGCTACAGTAATTTTATGCCTGTCCAATCTTTGCTAAGCGGATAATCATCTATCGATTTGCCAGCAATGGTAAGCGCTGGGGTTAACTCTCGCAGTGGTAATAAGACAAAATTACGCTCAAACAATCCAGCGTGCGGTACGGTTAATTGTAGCTCAGTGATTTGCGCCTCACCGTATAACAAAATATCGACATCCAAACTACGCTCACCCCAACGCCGTATTCGTGCACGTTTAGCATCTTTTTCTAACTGTTGACAGTAAGCAAGCAACTCAAGAGGCGGCAATATCGTCTCAAACCCAGCGACGGCATTAACAAAATCAGGCTGATCTTGCGGCCCCATAGGCGCTGAAGCATAAAACGAAGAAACACGAACCGCACGTATTTGCTTATGCTCTTGCATCGCTGCGATTGCCTGCTGCAAATGTTCTACCGGTGCACCCAAGTCGTTAGACAAATTGCTACCCAAACCTACGTAGCAGGTTACCCAATTCGCGTTGCCCGCATCGTCAGTAATATTAGACATTGTCAGTACTAGGTTGGCGACGGCGACGTTTCGATGGGATAGGGCCTTTATTGTCATTTACACTACTCATACCAACATTGCCGTTAGCAGCTTGGCTGGTTTTAGCAGACTTTGCTTCTGTCGTTTTGGCTGGTTTTTTAGCCGGAATATCTGTTTTATCAGTTGCTAGCTTAGGTGCTTTTTTTGCATACTTTGCTCCAGCTTTAACATCGTTGTTAGTCGTTACTTGCGTCTCTGTGTTACTAGCGAGATTTATACTCTCTACACTCGGCTGACGACGGCGACGCTTATGCGGTATCGGCTCGTTATTCATAATGACGAGCGATGGCGATCTTGCTATCGAACGAGCCACAGATGAAGGCATAACCTCTGACTGTGTTGCTTTTGGCTGCTGAGCTTGATTTGAACGATCAGGTTTACTGTCAGCCTTACTATAAGAGTTGGCATCAGAACTGGCATCCTGATTTTTTAGCGCTTTCTCAGCCGATACATTCTTCTGAGCAGGTTTTTTCTGCGCTGCCTCTTGACGATTATTAGGCTTATCACCATTTGATAGCTGCTTCTGCAATGGCGGTACGACTTTTTCGTGCTCAATTACAAAAAGTGGTGCAGGCTTGGAAT
Source organism: Psychrobacter sp. NC44 (assembly GCF_904846655.1). Lineage (NCBI taxonomy): Bacteria > Pseudomonadati > Pseudomonadota > Gammaproteobacteria > Moraxellales > Moraxellaceae > Psychrobacter > Psychrobacter sp. NC44. The sequence goes on from NZ_CAJHBN010000013.1 coordinate 88,193, forward strand.
GATGGCGTTTATTTGCCGCTTGGTTGCTGCTATTGGCAAGGGATAGCTGTCGTAACTGAGCAAGCTCATGACTGTCTTGACTTACTTGCTGCGATTCATAGTACTTGTTGTTACTGCCACCAGATTGCTTAACAGAGTCTGATTGACTGGCAGCGCGGCGACGGCGTGCTGGAATATTTGACGGGTCATTTACCATATTCTGATCATTCCTACCCTGCTCAGCAGTATCATTGGCTTTGCTATGCTTGGTATTTTTTTGATGAGATATTGAGTGATCGATGCTATTTGACTCTGAATTTTGACGATTACGCCCACGACCACGCTGCGCTTGTTGCCCTTTTTTATAGGCACCGCGACGAATATTTTCATCAAAATCATCAATGGCTTGCTGCTGCTCTCGTTCAGACAATGTCTGATAAGTCTGCCACCAATCGCCCATACCATTGGTCGACTCTGATAACGGATGCTCAGCATCACCGCATTGCTCACGCAATAACAAAAAGTCAAAACCTGCGCGAAAACGTGGATGCTCAGAGAGCTGAACGATTTGTTTGCTACGCGGGGCGGCAAGTCTTGGCTGCAGTATCCAGATATCACGGATAAACTGCTCTGCAAATTTAGGAATCGCGGTCTTGATACGTTGACGATCAATCACTTTACCAGCGGCGTGCATTTGCGCTTCAGCAAACGGCATATTGCGCTTCTTGGCTTTTGCCAACTGATGCAGATAGTTTTCCCATAATAGCGCGGCATAAAAGAACGCCGGATTGATGCTTTTGCCAGCAGCAATACGTTTGTCGGTATTAATAGCGACTTGATTGACCAGTGCACTCGGCTCAGATGGTGGATAGATAATTAAGCTATCAATCGCCCCTGACTCAAACAATAGCGGCAATAATGGCACCAGATAACCACCGGTAAACATTTTCTGGGTTTCATCATAGAGACGATGCGGTGATATTTGCTCAAGCAATGCCCAGTTGCCATCATGAAACTGATCGGCTAACTCGTCATCAAACTCAAAACCGAGCTTGGCTTTGAAACGTAAAGCACGCAACAAACGGACTGGATCTTCTTCGATACGCACTGGCGCATGGCCGAGCAGACGAATGATTTTATTATCAATGTCGTCAAGCGCACCGCAAAAATCATGAACCACACCTTTAAGCGGTTGATAATAAAGCGCGTTGATAGAAAAATCACGACGAGAGAAGTCTTGTTTGATATCACCCCAAACATTATCACGCAGGATCATACCGTCTTGATTGGTATTAGCATCATTGGTTGGTGGACCACGGAAGGTAGCAACCTCAATCAACTCACGGCCTGAATACACGTGCGCCAACTGAAAGCGGCGACCGATAATGCGGCAGCGCTTGCCAAAGACGTCTTTGATCTCATGCGGCTTAGCATCAGTGACAGCGTCAAAGTCTTTTGGACGTAAACCCAATAAGGTATCACGCACACCGCCACCGACGATATAGGCATCAAACCCAGCTCGGTTTAAGGTGGCAATCACTTCAGTAATGGAATTGGGTAATTCAGATTTATTCAGTTCTAACTGCTTGGCGGCACGCTCGGCCATGCATCTACTCCTCGCCGGTATTCTTTAACCATCCCTGATGAACACAGCGTTTATCAGGCGGATGTACCTGCTAGTTTAACAAATTTTGCGCCTAGTAGGTGTGTTATGACTGATACTTACGTGCTATTTTGTCAATATTGGGGTTAATTAAAGCAAAATACTGCCCTTAATCTTGTACGCGTAAACGTCCTCGATTTTTCTCAACCGTTTTTGCACCAATACCTTTGACCTTTGCTAACTCATCCACTGTCTTAAAATCACCAAACATCTCACGATATAAAATAATCGCTTGGGCTTTGCTGCTGCCGATACCATCTAGCGAAACTAGCTCGCCTTCACTAGCACGATTGATATTTACAGTGGCTTGGTCACGTACTTGTATTTTGGCACTTTCTTGCGCCAACAGATATTCATAAGCCCTTTGAGGATTATCAAAACAAGGCGCAGCTTGAACACTGTTCAACATAAAAACCGCCAATATTAGACTGAAAACAGCCATATTGACCAAGCTAACAAACGAGGCCGTATGATAAGCGTTCATGACGATCGTTCATGTTGTTTCGCCGCTTCCCATAACGCATCCATCTCGTTAATATCACTATCCTCTAAACGCTTACCAGCCGCAGCTAACTGTTCTTCAATATAACCAAAACGTGATTTGAATTTATGCACACACGTTAAAGTGGCTGCTTCTGCATCAAGATTGAGTTTGCGCGCCACATTCACCAGCGCAAACATACAATCACCCAGCTCTTTTTCAATATCGCTAATATTGGCTTTGCTTATGTCATATTCAGCAGCATCTTTTGATTTATCTATCAATTCAGCCTTTAACTCGGCAATCTCTTCATCTAGCTTATCTACTGCCCCTGCGACGCCTTCCCAGTCAAACCCTAACTTTGACGCCTGTTTTTGCACATCTTGCGCTTGCATAAGCGCACTGCCCGCTTTGGTATTGTCTAAACGACGTTTTGGTTTGCCTCGTGCCTCGCGCGATTGCTGCTCTTCCACTTTAATCTCATCCCAACGAGCTTTTACCGCCGTGTCATCTTCAAGGGTTTCAGCCTCAAACACATGCGGATGACGACGAATGAGCTTTTCTTGTAAAGTGGTGATAACATCGCTCATGCCAAAGCGACCTTGCTCAGCATACATCTGACAATGAAACACCACTTGCAGCAGCACATCGCCTAGCTCGCCTTTGATATCTTCATCGTCATCGCTTTGTACCGCTTCGCCTAGCTCATAGGCTTCTTCAATCGCATAGGGAATTAGGCTGTGATTGGTTTGTTTTTTATCCCACGGACAGTCAACACGTAGCCGTGCCATCAAAGCCAATAAATCGTCTAATTCACCGCTGACGACAGGCGTTCCTTGTGCTGGTGTAGGCGCTGCTATTTTATTGTCGAGAGTATTCATAAGGGAGGCTCTTATATTTTTGCTTATCGTTCAATTTAGCAGTTAGTGTATCATTGAACCTTGATTGGCTTATAATTGTGCTATCTATTTTATTATTTTACCACTGCACACGCGCAAGGAATTTTATCATTATGTCTACGTCTGCGACCATTCGTTATCAGCCAGAAACTGCATTTAATCCCATTATTATTGATTCATTTAAAGCTTATGATATTCGCGGCGAGCTTGGGGTAAATCTAAACGAAGCCATTGCTTACCGTATTGGTCGTGCTTTTGCACAGATTTTATTTCAGCGTTATGGTGCGGCGGTCGAGGCTCATGACAATGATATGGTAAATCTAAAACCTGCCATCGTTATTGGTAGTGACATTCGCCATTCAAGCGAGCAATTAAAACAAGCGACCATCGCTGGTATTCTCGATGCTGGTGTCGATGTGATTGACTTGGGCATGAGCGGTACAGAAGAGGTGTATTTTGCCACCAGTTATTATCAGGCGTTGGGTGGTATTGAGGTCACAGCCAGTCATAACCCTATTAACTATAACGGCTTAAAATTGGTTAAGGAACATTCAAAGCCGATCAGTGCTGATGATGGTTTGGCAGAGATTCAAGCATTGGCAGAGTCTGGGAAATTTACCGCTACTAATACTCTAGGAAAACTTCAATTACTAACTGATAAAAGCGCTTATATCAATCATGTCATGACTTTTATTGATACCGATAAGCTCAAACCCCTCAAATTAGTGATTAACTCAGGCAATGGCAGTGCAGGGCCTGTGGTTGACTTGTTGATTGAAAATCTTGCACAAGCTGGTGCGCCAATTGAAGTGATTAAACTGCATCATACACCAGATGGCAGCTTCCCCAATGGCATCCCCAATCCTATGATTGAAGCCAATAGAGTGGCCACTCAGCAAGCTGTTTTGGAAAACAAAGCAGACCTTGGTATTGCCTTTGATGGCGATTTTGACCGCTGCTTTTTATTCGATGAACATGGTGAATTTATTGATGGCAGTTACATCGTCGGCATGCTTGCCCAAGCATTTTTGAATAAGTACCCAAATGAGTCAATCGTCTACGATCCACGGGTCATTTACAATACTGAAGCCGTGATTAAAGAACATAACGGTAAGGCTGTCATCAGTAAATCTGGACATTCATTTATTAAGCAAGTCATGCGTGACTCTGGCGCTGTTTATGGCGGCGAGATGTCTGCGCACCACTATTTCCGTGACTTTTTCTATTGCGATAGCGGCATGATCCCTTGGCTGCTCACCATCGAGCTGTTGTCTGTCACCGGTAAGACTTTATCAGAATTGGTTACTGGCTATATTCAAGCATATCCAAGTTCAGGCGAGCTTAATTTTCGTCTCACCACTCATGATGCGCCAACGATTATTAGCGCTATTGAGGAAAAATTTAGCAGCGAAAATCCGACCAAGTCAACCCTTGACGGACTCAGTTTGAACTTTGGCGAGTGGCGCTTTAATCTGCGTGCTTCCAATACCGAACCACTGATCAGATTAAATATTGAAAGTCGTGGCGATAAAGAGTTATTAGCTATTAAAATTCGAGAGATTCAACAGTGGCTAGCGGCACAAGGTGCTGTACCAGCGTAAACGAATACGATTTAATATGGGTGATTTCGATTAAAAACCAAAAAAAGCTCGCTGATAATTATCAACGAGCTTTTTTAGTAACTGAAAAACTTGAATAAAGCTATTTAGACCGACCAATACCCATATAGTCGCCTACCAGACTATCGATCTGCAATCGTGTCAATGCATTTTGCGCATCAAATACTGGCATCGCGTGTTGATTAAGCTTAGCGATGTCTAGTTGATCTTGTGGCGACCAACTAATGATAAAAATCGCCTGTGCGGCACTTAGCTGCTGATAAGGATTATTAATCAATTGCAGTAATGATTGCTGCTGATAAAGCATAGCAAGTTCATCTTGTGCTTTATCGCTATACACCAAAGTACGAATATTATAAGACCATAATAACGCTAGCAATGGATGTATGGCTGAGCCTGCGGTACGTCCTGAGCCTGATTTATAACTACCGCCCCAAATCATCACCGTTTTATTGTCAATAAATCCATCAAAATATTGCCAGAATTTACGGAATATCAGCTCTTTTTGGTCTTCGTTGATGTGTATGACTGACTGCAGCAGCGGCATATCTAAACTGTGCGTTTGGCTGGACTGCTGTAACTTCGCCAGTTCAGTGGGTAGTGTGTTGCCACCAAAGCCCCAGCCTGCTTGCAGATAACTGCTGCCGACCCGCGCGTCTAACCCCATGATACGACTGACTTGCTTGATATCTACCTGTTGACTGTCCGCCAAGCGTGACATCTCATTCATAAAACTCACTCGCGTCGCCAGCATCGCCATGATACTGCTACGGGCAAACTCTATCGTTGCGATATCAGCGTGATGAGCGGCACGCGCATGCTGCATTAACGGCTTCAATACTTCTAGATGCTGGCTACTGTTGGCTGTTTTTTCACCAAGCAACCACAGTGAGGGATTTAACATTGAGCTATAAGCATCACCGTCTTGCAAGAATACAAACGGCACATAGTAGACCCAAGCGCGCTGCAAATTTTGCGCCAGTGCTGAGACAATCCCTAGTTTCTCAATGCCACTTATAATCACGGGTAGCGATTGCTGATGGCTATGGTTGAAAGCAGTAATCCAGCTTGCTTCTGCCCATACTGGCTTGATACTGTCTAAAAATAACCAATAAAGCGCAACGGTGCTTTGGTCGTCAACCTTACTAATCTCATTGCTCTCATTAATGTGACGACTGTCACTAAAATTTGTCGTTTCATAATATTGTATTAACGTGTCAGCGCTAGCCGGTAATGCTGTACTGATAATAACCTGCTGCTGCTCATACATCTGCCACAGTGCTTGCAAATGATGCTCAAAGCCGTATTGCTGTATTTGCTGCGTCAATAGCTCAATATCTGCATAAAGATGCACGCGCTGACCGAGACTTGCCAGCACCACGGCGCTAGTAATAGCCTCAATGCTATGACCAATAAGTACACAAACTTGCTTGCTTGCAGTGCTTTGTGGTTTAGATTCATGCATATATTTAGGTGTATTGTCATTTATAGAAGCAGTGCTCATGCGTTCACCTTTAATGATTATCGACTCAGTAGCAAAACGATTAAGATAGCTGCTGAATATGTTTTAACAGCTGGTTAGTGGAGCTGTCAAACTGACTCTCACCTGCTTGCTGCATGGCTTGATGTACGGACTCTGCCATTTGCTTGCCCATCTCGACGCCCCACTGATCAAATGGATTAATATCCCAAATGCTGGCCATGACATAGACCTTATGTTCATAAAGCGCAATCAGTGCTCCCAAACTGTGCGGCGTTAGCTCGTCGATAAGTAGCGTGGTTGAAGGCTGATTGCCACGGTAATATTTGTATTTATCAGCGGCAGAAGCTACTTGAACCTCAGACTCTTGAAGCGCGGCATTACCAAAAGCCAGCACTCGGCTCTGTGCTAGACAATTGGCTAAAGACAGCTCATGCTGCTGCTGTAATGGCGCGTTTTGCGATTGACCACTATAACGGCGCACACAAGCGATAAAGTCACAAGACACCTGCTGTGTGCCTTGATGTAGCAACTGATAAAAGGCATGCTGCGCATTGGAGCCAATCTCGCCCCACAGAATCGGACAGGTATCGTAGTCAATATGATCACCGTGCTGGGTGACCGATTTACCATTACTCTCCATCTCAAGCTGGGTTAAGTAGCTTGGTAAATAGCTGAGTCGACCATCATAGGGCAATACGGTATGAGCATTTACCTGTAAAAAGGTACTGTTCCAAACAGCAAGCAAACCCAACAATACTGGTAAATTTTCTGCAAAATCAGCCTGAGCAAAATGCTCATCCATACTATGAGCCCCAGCCAATAACGCTTTAAACCCATCTATACCGATACGAATGGCAATCGCCAATCCTATCGCTGACCATAAAGAAAAACGTCCACCGACCCACTCCCAAAGCTGCAGCTGATGCTCAGGATGAATACCCCAAGCACTCATTTTTTCACTATTAGCAGATATGCCAATAAAATGGCGACGTAATACACTGTCTTCTGTACCCGCACGCAGCTTAGCGGTAGCAAGCAGCCATGACAATGCTGTCTTAGCATTAGATAACGTGTCAACCGTGCCAAATGACTTGGACGAGATGATAAACAAGGTCGTTTCAGGATTGAGGTGTTTCAGCAAGTTATCAAGCTGAGTACCGTCCATATTAGAGACGAAATGTACTTCAATGTTGGTATCTGCCCACTCATCCAGCGCGGTCGTCGCCATAAGCGGCCCAAGGTCAGAGCCACCAACGCCAATATTGACCACATCCGTGATGGCTTTACCAGAAAATCCGCGCCATGTACCACTACGGACACGTTCAGATAAACGTGCTACTTGCGACAGACTATCATGCACATCAGCGACGACATTTTGTCCATCAACGTCTAGTTTGGCAGACTCTGGCAATCGTAGTGCTGTATGCAAGGCAGCACGCTCCTCGCTAGTATTGACCATCGCACCTTGCATAAGTGCATCAATTCTTGTGGGCAATTCACAGCTATTTGCTAAGGTTAATAATTTTTCTAGCACAGCATCGTCAATACATTGCTTACTATAGTCCATATATAGTGCACCAGCTTGGGTGCTAAAGCGCGTTGCACGACTGTCATCTTGTGCAAACAAAGCTGCCAATGACCACGGCTGCTTAGCCAGACTTTGCAACTGCTGCCAATATTGAGAGCGGCGAGCACTGCTATAAGCGCTATTGCCTTTTATCTCAGCCATTAGCTATTCATCTTCTGCTAATTGCTGCTCGGCAAAATAGATAAATGCCTGCATATAGGAGCGCATATCGCCTGCATCATAGCTGTCGCCGCGCATGGTCGTGACATTCACGCCGTATTCACTAATCAAGGCATCAATCGCATCGGTCAGCTGAATTTCACCACCGACCGACGCTTTGGTATTGGCCAAATAATCAAAGATTTGATTGCTAAACACATAGCGACCAACCACTGCTAAGCGTGAAGGTGCATCTGCTAAACTGGGTTTTTCTACAAAGCCAGCGACTTTAAAGCTAGCATTAACCTCTACTTTGTCATCGATATCGCCCGCATTGCTATACGTTTCATTTAATTGGGCGATGCCATACTTATGCACGTCGGCATCAGCGACTTTATCGACCAATATTTGCGAATGACTGTCTTTAGCAAAGGCATCAATCATAAAAGCTAAGTTATCAGCAGTCATATCACCCGTAAAAGGATCGAGTACCACGTCGGGCAATAATACGGCAAAATCATGCTCGCCTATAATAGGGCGCGCAGCGAGTACCGCATGTCCCAAACCTAGCGGTTTACCTTGACGTATCATAGACACCGTTACATCGTCTGGTAACCAGTTTAAGCTATCGGCTAACGCGTCTTTATCTTTAGCACGCAATTGATTATCCAATTCAGCATTGATATCGAAGTAGTTTTCAATCGCGCTTTTTTGCGCATGTCCGACCAATACAATATGCTTGATACCGGCAGCGATCGCTTCTTCAACAACATAATGAATGGCGGGGCGATTACCTAATGGCAACAGCTCTTTCGGCACGGATTTAGATAGCGGTAGCATACGAGTGCCAAAGCCCGCGACGGGAATAACGGCGTGGGTAATTTTTGTCATAATGTTTAAACTGTCTTAAAAAGGAAAGATTAAAAAAGAATATTTTATAAAATCTAAGTGGCGTTATAGCCGTTCGGATTCATACTCTGCCAACGCCACGTGTCTTGGCACATCTCAGTAATTGATAATTCAGCTTGCCACTTTAACAGATCTTTCGCTTTATCAGCACTGGCATAACAGCTGGCGATATCACCTGCGCGGCGGTCTGCAAACTGATAAGGAATGTCCTGCTCCGACACTTTGGAAAATGCTGCTACTAACTCTAAAACAGAAGTCCCTTTACCTGTACCTAAATTAATCGGTAAAAATCCTATGGAATCTGTCTTTGCTGTCCTTGTTTGACTTTCTAAATAATTCAGCGCTGCGACATGACCTTGCGCCAAATCAGTAACATGGATAAAATCACGCACGCCAGTACCATCAGTAGTTGGATAGTCATTACCAAAGATACTGAGTTTTTCAAGCTTACCGACGGCTACTTGAGAAATATAAGGCATTAAATTATTTGGGATATCATTGGGGTCTTCGCCAATCTGCCCTGATGGATGTGCGCCTACCGGATTAAAATATCTTAAAGGAATAAGGTTCCAGCTAGCATCGGATACCGCTAAGTCTTCTAGAATATGCTCGACCGTCAGTTTACTTTGGCCATAAGGGTTGGTACAAGAACGCGGTGAATTCTCGTCAATAGGCAGCGATTCTGGGTCACCATAAACCGTTGCTGACGATGAAAAAACAAGATTTTTGACATCGTACTCTGCCATGACCTCTAGTAAGGTAATCGTACCACTAACGTTATTGTCGTAATACATCAGCGGTTTCGCAACGGATTCACCAACCGCCTTTAATCCTGCAAAGTGAATGACACCAAAGAACTGATGTACTGAAAATACTTGTCTAAGTGACTCAGCATCGCGGATATCGCCTTCGATAAAATCAATCGATTGCCCAATAAGAGTAGAGACACGATTAATCGCTTCACGACTACTATTGGATAAGTTATCGTATACCACTATGTCGTAGCCTGCTTGATGTAAGGCTATACAAGTGTGCGATCCGATATATCCTGCACCGCCTGTGACTAATATTTTTTTATTCATTTACTGACTCATTATTTTTCGAAACTATGGTTTTTCGAAACTATGGTTTTTCGAAGTAGGTATTCGTCTTTACTCGTAAATGCAACTATACTGGTAACGATAGAACATTGCCAACGTAAATGTCCCAATCTTGCACATCTGCTACCAATTTAAGCCAGCAATCATATTATGAAATTTAACGCTTACATCCAACCACTGTTATTAGGTTATTATAAACATTATCGTCAAACAGAACAGCGTTTAGCGTTAGTCGTCGGTATGCTGCCATGGCGTGATATGGTGGGTGATTGGGTGTTTGAAGACTCTCATATTCAGATACAACGTCACTTTGACCAATACTATTTCAATAAATGGCTAAAGCCTTTCATTCGGCGTGTTAATCCGGTTATTTATATCTGGGGTTATAAAGCACCTGATTATTTTATTGACTATATACGCGAGCAAGAACTAGATATCTTCTTTTTAGAGGATGGCTTTATCCGTTCAGGCCCTGACGATGATAGTAGTGCTGCGCCCCTCTCTATCGTGATGGACAGCCAAGCGCCCTACTTTGATACCACTCGCCCTAACGACTTGACTGATCTCATAGCAAACTTTGACTTTGAACAGGATGGCTATGATGAGATACTGGCAAAAGAGATGCTAGATTATTACGCCTCACATCGCGTGAGCAAATACAATCATCAGCCTTACGTCGATGTCGTACCCATATATGGAATTAAGAATAAAAAGCGTATTTTGGTATTAGGCCAAGTGCCACATGATGATTCATTGAAATATGGTGGTGGTATTGGCATTACGCTGCTTGATGTAGTCAACAAGGCGATTGAAGAAAACCCTGATGCGCAAATTATCGTGAAACCACATCCGATGACGCTTGATGATCCCTATATCGTTTCTGCACTCACTGAGTTAGATTGTCTTATCCTCACCCAGTCTATTCATTTGGTCGATGCGTTAGAGACCATCGATCACGTATATACGATTACCTCATTGGGTGGGTTTGAGGCGTTATTAAGAGGCAAAAAGGTCACCGTATTAGGGCGACCTTTTTATATGAGAGAAGGCTTCCCTTCTATAAAAACAGACTACCGACGAAGACTATTTGTAACAGTGTATTTGCATTATCTCAATATACATCATAGCTAATGTCCTTTTTAGATAATATTAATACATCCACTATTTCCGTATTCTCCAATAATAATATTTCTGATATTAGATAAGGTTAGAAAGTAAACGAATTTTATTGAGTTCTGTGATTTTCCATAAGCGTTCTTTTTCTCGGCGTATTTCTGATACAAGACTAGCTTCATTCTTTATAAAGTAATTAAGTCTTTCTATCATGCCATCAACTACCTCCTCCATCTTATTAATATCAGGATGGAATCCATTTTTAGCTAGGTAAATCGGGTTGTTAAAGTAGTCAATAGGCATTGGCATTCTAGCTACATTACCCGTTAAAAAAAGAGATGGTGTTTCGAAAGACATAAAGGGTAAAAAAGAATGCAGTCGCGCACCGAATGCAAATCGATACCCTGAGAAACGACTAAAGATACAGTTAATACCTTCCCATTCGTCCTGCATTTTAACTTGTCCTTGAGCGTAGTCGAACTCCGGACTACAAATAAAATTAGCTAAATCCTCACTAACATCAACTTCATCAAAAAGATCAAAAACATATGGGTTTATATCCTGAGTATGATTGGGAGAAAACACACAATCTAGCCCTAATGATCTAGCATAAGTAATAAATCTTTTAATGGGGTGCTTCTCGACATTCTCCGAGGTAATCGACTTCAAAAATGGAAAGTTTACTGCAATTTTATCTAATTTATCATGTCTAGAGGATGCCATAGTATCAATGAATACTGATGGGCATGGTTGAAAACTTAATTTTGAGACATCTTCTGATTGGCAAATAGTCTGTAAACGCATCCGGTCATAATTTCCTCGTACAAAGGCGCCACTAGACATAGAGATTAAATCAGATATAGTTTTTTCACTATTAAGCGAGAATGGTTTTTGGTTTTTGTTAGGATTAAGAGGTGTATTTGTGCCAGTACCAAAGAATGTAACATTTTTACCTTTTTTACTCCAGTCATCTACGCGGGACTGCGTCAAATGTCTAATGAGCCATTCATCTGGTTTCTTTTCAGGAGTATACGACCCTGATAAAATCCCACCTGGGCCGATAATAATATTCTCTTCTACATTTTCCAGCTTATCGTTTCTTATATGATGGTATCTAAAATCAATTTCACCTTCAAATAGCTTTTCAATTGTTTTGTGGATTAATATAGTAAAACCCACTTAAAAGTGTTATAAAATAATTATCAAATCCAATTGCTATTATAAAGACCATGACTTACTC
>NZ_CAJHBN010000014.1:0-93564 GCF_904846655.1 Psychrobacter sp. NC44
GATCCAAAACGTCAATTACACCAGCTAAAACAATGGGTTAAACAGGAACTGAACTAGTTATCTAGGACAGCCCCTTATTTAAACTACCTTTTTCGTGTTTGACTTCAACTTGTGAATCATCTTCAATAGTCACATCACCCCAAATCTCTATATAGAGTGTTTGATCCTCTGTCAACTCTAAGCATTTTTCTAAAGCAACTAAGTTCTGGTAAGTAATACCTTGTACAGAGGCAATAGCGTTATTTTTTAGTTTTGACATCCCTTTATATCCACTTTGTGTATGGTAAACACCTAACTTTACCATACATATATCTGCTGAAAATATACTTAATTAACTTTAGTTTGTTTTTTACCGTCCCACAAACTCAGCTTCCCGTCTCTCAACCATCGCCATCGCACCCTCTTTGGCATCTTCTGAATGAAACAAATGTGGCAGATAACCATGAATATTAGCTAATGCTACTTTTGCGCCATTGCGACTGGCCTCTTGTGCTGAGGATAGTAATCCTTGTACGCCAAGCGGTGCAGCTTTGCAAATCTCTTTAGCGATAGTTAGCGCGCGCTCGTATTCTTCTCCATTTGCCACCACTTCGCTGACCAAATTCAATCTATCAGCCGTTTGCGCGTCAAAGTTTTTACCTGTTAATAGATACGGCATGGCTTTTTGCCAGCCAGCTGCTGCTACAAAGCGTACAGTCGCACCACCAAACGGCATAATACCGCGCTGAACTTCCATTTGCGCAAAGTTGCAGTTATCACTAGCGATAACGACATCACTATTGAGCATCAACTCAATCCCAGCGGTAAAGCAAGTGCCTTGTACTGCGACGACGACTGGTTTAGTGCGCAGTTTGCCACCGATTCCCCATGGATCTATTTGGGTTTCATCGAATTCAAATGCGCCTTTATCCCATTTATCTTGTAGCTCCATCAAATCAAGCCCAGCGGTAAAATGCTCTCCATGGGCGAATATCAGCGCACAGCGAAGATTGGCATCATTTTCGTATTGAGTGAGTGCCTCAGAGAGTTGCTTAATCATATGGCTATCAAAGGCATTGCGTTTATCCGCGCGATTGAGCCCGATCAAACAGATGTAATCTTGGACGTCATAGGTAATGCGAGTGTCACTGCTAGTGGAATTACTATTATTACTTTCCGTAGTCATGTTTTTATCCTTATTAGAGCGATCGTTTTATGGTTTGTCCTATGGCGAATTAACACTGCTAAAAATCATGTAACTTACTTTCAATATAGACATACGCTACGTGCAACGCAAGCATCGTTTTAGCATGAGCCTCAATAGCTGGTACCAATATCAGTTGACCTCATTTACGCTAATGTGCAACTATTATCCAACTCAAGACATGACTCAGAGCATTTTATGGAATTTTGGCACGGTTTTTTGCTTATCACCAGCGTCCATCTACTCGCTGCCGCCTCTCCGGGTCCTGATTTTGTATTAGTCTCGCAGCAAACCTTGGCAAAAGGGAGGCGCACCGGTTTGATTTGTAGCTTTGGTATTACCTTGGGTCTTGCCGTACACATCATTTATTCGGTGCTAGGACTAGCAACACTGATTGCCCATTCGCAGCCACTACTCACTGCTATTAAATGGTTGGGCGGTAGTTATCTTATTTATCTAGGATGGCAAGGTATTCAAGCCAAACCGGAAAAAATATCAGAATTAGCAAATCCAGTAGAGCTAATAGATTCAGGTGTTCACGTTTCACAAGATATGCTTATTAAGCAAACGACTTCTACCAATCATACCGAACTTTCTGATAAAGCCATTTCTAATAAAAAACTGCCTACTGATACAGACTCAACCGCTTCCATCCTACGGCGTGGCTTTTTTTGCAATGTGTTTAACCCAAAAGCACCAGTATATTTCGTGGCGATATTTACCCTCGTACTATCACCCGATATACCGCTTTGGCAACTGGCTATTTATGGCGTATGGATGATGGTCTTGCAGATGGCATGGTTTAGTACCGTGGTGATGTTACTGTCTATTCCTGCCATTCATCGTCGCTTTCAGCGTTTTGAACATTGGATCGACCGCGTATTAGGTACAGCGATGATAATATTGGGATTAAATCTGATTTTACGTAGCCGATAAGACGCTAGTGACTCATGAAATCTGCTAAAATGGTGCATTATATTCAAACATCAAAGCCTGATACTATGACCAGTAAGCCTATGAACCGTCGCCCGACCGCCAATAATCACCGAAACAGATCGCCTGAAACTGCTAAAAAATTAGGGCAGCTACATCCGCGCAATCCGCACCAAGGTCGTTATGACTTTGAAGTATTGACTCGCGCTTTGCCTGAGCTTGCTAAGCACACCATTACCAATCCTAAAGGCGAGTCGACGATTAACTTCTCAGACAGTGCCGCCGTGCGCGTCCTTAATCAGGCACTACTAGCAAATTATTATGGTGTGAAATTTTGGGATATTCCGGAAGGTTATCTCTGCCCACCGATTCCGGGACGTGCCGATTATATTCACTACATTGCTGATTTGCTTGCGCAAACAACGCATGTGAATAAAGACAATACGCCACCGACTGGCAAAGAAATCCATGCCCTTGATATTGGTACGGGTGCCAGCGCGATTTATCCGATTGTTGGTAGCCAAAGCTATGGCTGGCGCTTTACGGCTTCAGACATTGACCCTATTTCAGTCAATACGGCTGCGCTGATTTGTGAAACCAATCCAAAGCTAAAAAGTGCCGTTAAAGTCAAACTACAGACCGAACCTAAATTTATTTTTAAAAATATCATCGGTCGCCAAGATTACTTTGATGTGGTGGTTTGCAACCCGCCATTCCATGCCTCATTAGAAGAAGCGATGGAAGCCAATAGCCGTAAGCAGCATAATTTGCAACGACATCGCGGTAAGAATGAGAACGCACAAATTAGCCGCAGCTCAACCAAGTCTGGTAATGCCGCGCAAAACCTAAACTTTGGTGGTCAGCATAAAGAGCTATGGTCTGAGGGTGGTGAGATTGCCTTTTTAACCAAGATGGCAAAAGAGAGTCAAGATTTCGCTGAGCATGTTGGCTGGTTCACAAGTTTAGTCTCAAAATCAGAAAACGTAAAACCTCTGCAATTGCTGTTAAAACAACTTGGTGTTGCCCAAATGCGCATCATTGAGATGAGCCAAGGTCAAAAAAGTACGCGTATACTCGCATGGCGTTTTGATACTGACGAAGAGTAGATAGTAGTTAATATAAAATAGTTATAGTTTCACGTGAAACAAAGCCTTTGTTAAAAAAGTACCCCTTTGATCATCAAAGGGGTGCTTTTTATTGTAGAGAATCAATTCAAATAATGATACTTATTAACGGATAAACATCACCTTTATGCCAATGGCTATCAATACTAATCCACCAAGTATCTCAGCTTTGTCCTCGAGCCACGTTCCTGAAGACTTACCTAAGTAGATACCTAAAAAGCCAAATACAGCGGTGACAATAGCGATGATTAAACAGGCTAACCATGCATTAACTACCAGTAAATTTAAAGTAAAGCCTGCTGCCATTGCATCAATACTGGTGGCAATAGCCAATGTAAACATCATACGATGGTTGATTTTTTCTTGTATATTTTCATCGAAACTGCCTGCTAATACCGCTTCAACCTCACCATTAAACGCTTCATATAACATCTTAGCGCCAAGCACAATAAGAATCCCACCACCAATCCACGGTGCAGCAGTCGCTAACCAGCCTAATAATACTGCACCCAATAGATAACCTATCAGCGGCATCACGCCTTGCGCAATACCAAAATACAGCGCTGCATAAATGGCTAAACGAAGCACATAAGCAGATGATTGCTTTTGCGATTTAGCCCCTAGCCCAATTGATACCGCAAATGCATCCATCGCCAAGGCTATCGCAAGTAAAAAAACTTCAATCATTTCTATATCCATTATCTAAAGAAATTCGTGAACTAAGTTTCACGTGAAACAATTCTAACATCAAAAAACCACCGCCTTGATTGCCAAAGCGGTGGTTTTTTTAATTAATTAACAATGATTTCGCAACTTTTTATGTCCAACTTAGAGGCCCAACCTAGATGTCTAAATTAGACACCGTCAATGCGTTCTCTTCAATGAAAATACGACGCGGTTCAACATGATCACCCATCAAGCAGGTAAACATATGATCCGCCGCAATCGCGTCTTCAATCGTCACGCGTAGCATACGACGGTTTTCAGGATCCATCGTGGTATCCCAGAGCTGATCTGCGTTCATTTCACCCAGCCCTTTATAGCGCTGAATTGCTAGACCACGACGCGCATCAAGCATCATCTGCTGCCAGAGATAATCAAAGTCACGTACAGGAATGTCTTTGGTCGTACCAGTCGTTGCTTCACGGCGGATAAAGGCATCCTCTGCAAGCAAGGTATTCCATTCAGCAGACAAACGCAGCAACTTGCTGTACTCGCCCGAATTGATAAAGCTAGCATCTAGCAGATAATGATGGGCTAACTGGTGCACATAAACCGTAATACGCGGTAGCCACTGTGCTTTAGCAGATAACGCTTCACTATCAGACGCCGCGCCTTCTACAGTTTCTACCACAGGCTTCATACCCAGTAAATCAGCAGCAGCAGCATCCATATTTTTTGGTTGCGGCGCATGGATATTGACCAGTTCAATCTCCGGACTCAAGTCACTACCGAAGTGCTCAAGCTGAGCTTGCATCGCCTCTTTCCAAGCTTGCATCGCAGGAAAATCATAAGTCATATCAGTGCTAAGCTTCGGCGTATGCGTCAGCGCATCCAATAACACCGCTGGGAAACGAATCTGCAAACGTGCCTTTATCAGCTGCGTTTGGTTATAATCATTCAGTAGCGTCTCTAGCGCTTGACCAGTAATCGCAGGCGCATCCGCACTGATATGCAGCTTAGTATTATCAATCGTTGAAGACAATAAGTACGCTTTGAGTGCTTCGTCGTCTTTTAGGTACAGTTCTTGACGACCTTTTTTCACTTTATAAAGCGGTGGTTGGGCGATATAAATATAACCACGTTCAATCAGCTCAGGCGTTTGACGGAAGAAGAAAGTCAGCAACAGGGTACGAATATGTGAACCATCAACGTCCGCATCGGTCATGATGATGATTTTATGATAGCGTACTTTATCCGGATTATATTCGTCTGGACCAATGCCACAACCAAGCGCAGTGATAAGGTTACCCACTTCAGCAGAAGACAGCATTTTGTCAAAACGTGCGCGCTCTACGTTTAGGATTTTACCTTTCAATGGCAAGATCGCTTGGGTTTTGCGGCTACGGCCCTGCTTTGCTGAACCACCTGCAGAGTCACCCTCCACAATGTAAAGTTCTGACAATGCTGGATCTTTTTCTTGGCAATCTGCTAACTTACCGGGCAGACCAGCGATATCTAACGTGGTCTTGCGACGCGTCATTTCACGCGCTTTACGAGCGGCATCACGAGCACGAGCGGCATCAATTATTTTGCCAGCAATAGCCTTACCAGCGCTTGGATTCTCTTGCAGATAATCATTAAACTTATCATGCATTGCTGATTCGACCGCTGATTTTACTTCACTTGATACCAGTTTATCTTTGGTTTGACTCGAAAACTTAGGATCTGGAACTTTAACGGATACGATAGCGGTTAGACCTTCACGCGCATCATCACCAGTAGCAACGACCTTCTCTTTTTTAAAGAGATTCTCGCGATCCATATAGGTATTCAAACAACGCGTCAACGCTGAACGAAAGCCAGATAGATGCGTACCACCATCCCTTTGGGGAATATTGTTGGTGAAACAAAACACTTTTTCGTTATAAGTATCTGTCCACTGTAACGCCACTTCGACACTGATACCATCATCTTGCTCACTCACAAAATGAAAGACTTCATTGATGCCATCTTTACCAGCATTGATATAGCTGACAAATTCTGACAAGCCGCCTTTGTGTTCAAACTCATGACGCTTATCAATACGCTCATCCGTTAAAACAATGCGTACGCCCGAGTTCAAAAATGATAGCTCACGCAAACGCTTCGCTAAAATATCGTACTCAAAGATGGTGCCAGTAAACACATCGCTACTTGGATAAAAGCGAATTTGCGTACCAGTTTTGTCGGTTGGTTCCATCTGCTGAATGTCCGCATCAGGCACCCCATCAGTATAGGTTTGATGGTAGTGATAACCTTCACGCCAGATGTTCATTTCAAGCTTTTTCGATAGGGCGTTAACGACCGAGACACCAACACCATGTAAGCCGCCTGATACTTTATAGCTGTTATCATCGAACTTACCGCCTGCATGCAAGACAGTCATAATGACCTGCGCCGCAGATACACCCTCTTCTGGATGGATATCGACAGGCACGCCGCGACCATTATCCATGACGCTCACAGATTCGTCTTCGTGGATAATGATATCGATTTGATCACAATGACCCGCCAGAGCCTCATCGATAGAGTTATCCACCACCTCAAAGACCATATGATGTAAGCCTGTACCATCATCCGTATCACCGATGTACATACCAGGGCGTACGCGTACCGCTTCTAACCCGCGCAATACACGAATATCTTTGGAGCTATAATCAGAAGGTAAACTTTCAGGAACCACCGCTGGTGCCGTAGTTTCAGCAATGCTGTCTGACGTCAGTTTCTCGTGGTCGGTAGGTAATGAATCACTCATGTGCATTCCTTAATCTAGCCATAATCAGCCGTTTGTTATTAGCGCACCACTACGATGACGCCTCATAACGTTATTTTAGACTTAATTTTTATAGTCAAAACCTTTGATAAGCATTACCAGCTAAAACACGATTAGCTAAAAATTCTTGAGTGTTGATAGCGACTTAAAAAGAGTTTCAAGTCCGCGCTTTTTCTCTCTAACATCGGCTTCTTTTTTTAAACATTATAAAAACCAAGAGAGCAAATAAAACATTTATTTATCAAATACTTAGAAATTTACAGGCATTGGAAAATACCTATATAACGTCATCAAACAACTTGCTGAGAACAGGACAAAAATAAAGCCCCATTTTAGCATTTTTTTGCCTCTAAGTCACTGTTTACTGAGCGTTTTATGCCTATAAAACCAGCTCGAAAAAATAGCCTATATCATTACGAAACGACAGGTAGATAAGTATCGATATGAAAGCCCGTGGAGAAAGGAAATAATATAAAGGAAATAATTAAGGACTAAAGATTTGACCTTGTTTCACATGAAACGTACTGGGTTTTGACCAATATTGATGCACCAAAGGCAAAATATCGTCGGTCAAACTGGTCATAAATACCTGACATGGCAGCTGCGCTAACGTCGACAATAGAATATCTATCGCCCTATAATCAAGCTCTGCAGTAATATCATCTAGCAATACCACTGGTGTCACCTGAGCACTATCATTTGATAGGTCATTAGTTTTTTGGGTATTTAGCAGTAATGGCAGTTGCGATAAACGCAGTGCTGTGATTAATAGCTTTTTTTCACCACGCGACAACACATTGGCTGCCTGCTCTTTTATAACAGGTACTTTGAGGTTAGTGTCCGCTTCATGCATTGTATCTGAGAGTTCGTTATTCGACGCTGCCGAGTCATTAGAACGCCAATGCACATGAACATCAGCACGGTGATTACCGATACGAGTATATCCCAGTTGCAAATCCTGTTCTAAGCGCTCGTTAAGCTGTATATCCAGCGCAACAGTAGTATCGTAACCAGCATTATAGCTAAGGCTCAATTGCTCCGCATAAGCGGGTAATAACTGCGCGATACTTTCAGCAAAATAAGGCTGCCATTCTGCGAATATGCGTTCGCGATAATGATGAATCAGTGCCGCATGATTACTAAGTCCTTTGTCCCACGATTTTAGTTCAGTGAGCTGCACTTGGGTCAAATGACGTGTCTTTTTTAGCAAACTATTGCGCTGTTTTAATAGACGCTGATAGGCGAGCCATTGCGGGTGGAAACCTTGTTTCATGTGAAACACTAGCCAATCTAGCAGCTGGCGACGACTAGCACTACCCTGCTCTAACATATCCATCGTCGATGGATCTATCAGTAGCGTTGGTAGCTGCTCAGTTAAGATGCTTTGGTTATAGACAGTGGTTTGATTCAAACGTAGAATTGTGGTCGCGTCAGCTTGTTTCTGGATAGCTAAGGTACTACTATTATTGAGTCTAGCGTATACAGTCGCTGTATTTTGATGGTGCTGAATATAGCGTTTTGGCTGGTGATGACGAAAGCTTTTTCCTCTTGATAGCAGAAATATGGCTTCAAGTAATGAGGTTTTACCGCTGCCATTGGCACCGATAATGACGTTGCAAGCTGTTGCATGTAGATTGACGTGCGTCAGGTTGCGTAGGTTGGATATTTGTAGACGTTCAATCATAATGCCGACAGCCACCTATTGACGCTACCTATAATAATAGGCAAAAGTTTAATAATAATTAAATTTAAAATACTGGATTTTAATCAAAGACTCTCAGCTTACCTTAATTTTTTAGTGCAAACTGAGTGTCTTTAGTCCCTGCTATTAAGCCTATTGAAAACATATAGAAATTATACAGAAACTATATACGCATTGGCATAATGACATACTGATGGAACTCATCATTCAGCTGATTGACTAGCACCGACGCGTTTGATTGACTCATGTGCATTTGCAAATCACCTTGAATCACACCAAGCACATCTTGTAAATAAGCCGCATTAAAAGACAGCTCCATCGGCTCACCTTGATACTTCGCCTGTATCATCTCCACCGCTTCATCTTGCTCTGCATTATTAGCACGCACTTCTACCATGCCATCGCTGGCAAAATTAAACACCACACCGCGAGATTTTTCATTACTCAAAATCGCGACACGGCGCAGTACGTCCGTCATTTTTGCTTGATTGAATAAAGCCAATTTATCCGTATTACTTGGCATCACTCGGCGATAATCAGGGAATTTTCCATCAATCAGACGCGCAGTGAAAGTAACCATCAGGTTCTGATTGACCTGCCCGGCACTATCAACGTCACCAAAGGGTAAGCTCACTTGCAAAAACTCACGACCGAAGCTCAAGGTGACCTGATTGTCTTGCTCACCAAGCATTTTTCCTAGCTCAGAGGCCAAGCGCTCAAGCTCAATGACAGCTTTACGGGGCAAAATAGCCTGCATATTTAAATCAGCACTGACATCGATAACGCTGCGCGCCAAAGCCAATCGATGCCCATCGGTTGCAACCGTCGTCAGCTGCTGTTGCGACACATCAAACAACATGCCAGTCAAATAATAGCGTACATCTTGAATCGCCATTGCAAACTGCGTTTTATGAATCAAATCGATAAGACGATTGCGACTGATGGTCAATGGCGTGATATTTTCGGGATTACCCAAACTCGGATAATCTTCGCTAGGTAATGTCCCTAAGGTGAAGCGACTCTTGCCACTGGTTAATAAGCAGCGTTCATTTTCTTGAGTGGCCAAATTAATTTGAGCTTGTGCAGGCAATGATTTACAGATGTCTTTTAATTTTGTTGCAGGTAAGGTCGTGGTACCAGCTTCAACACAAGCACCAGCAGGCAGTTTTAAAGTCGATGTCAGCTCTACTTCTAAATCAGAAGCCGTCAAAATAAGCGTTGATTCGGATAGCTGTAGCTTGATATTGCCCAAAATAACCATATTGTGCCGTTTATCAGCAGCCTTGGCGATCAAATTAATGGCTTTTAGTAACGACTCTCGATTAATCGATAATTGCATGCTTGGTTACTCTTATTTAAATGATTTTTATTATAAAACTTAACAATAATGGCTTAATCATACCCTGTCTATTGACTATAATCCATTCGCTGTCTGTCTACTCGTATTTTTAATATTATAAACCATATCAATCTACTAAAACACAGTGATACCGCGACCTGCTAACCCGCTTGCAGCATCAATGCCAGTGTTTTGTAATCCTTATCAAAGGCAGGATCAGCTGCTCGTAGCTCATTAACTTTATCGCAAGCATGCATCACCGTTGTATGATCGCGACCACCGAATGATTGACCAATCTCAGGAAAGCTATCACCAGTCAACTCACGCGATAATGCCATCGCTATTTGACGCGGTCTAGCAATACTGCGTGTGCGTTTACGACCCATCATCTCTTTGATGGTCACATCATAGTACTCAGCGACCACTTTGCGAATATTATCCATATTCACAGCTTGCACACGCATCGCGACGATGTCTTTTAGCGCATATTGCACCATTTCAAGAGTAATCTGTGCACCCGTCAAGTTAGCATTGGCAAAGACTTGATTTAGAGCACCTTCTAAACGCCTAACATTTGAAACCACATTTTGAGCGATGAATAATGCGCATTCTTTAGGCAGTGTCATACCATATGAAGCTGCTTTTTTTTGCAAAATTTGCACACGAGTATCAATCTCAGGCGGATCAACTGCTACAGTTAGCCCCCAAGAAAATCGCGATCTAAAACGTTCATCGAATTCGGTCATTTGCGAAGGATGACGATCTGAAGCCAAAATCAGTTGTTTATCACCACTGGTAAAATCTGCAAATAATGTCAAAAACTCATTACTACTTTTGGTTTTTCCTGCTAATACATGAATATCATCTACAATCAATAAATCCACTTTTTTAATTTTCTTTTTAAAATCTTCTATTTTATTATTTCTTAATGAATAAACCAATTGATTAATAAATTTTTCAGAAGTGAAATAATAAAAACTTTGATTATTTTTTAAATAGCGATGTGCTACAGAATGCATTAAATGTGTTTTTCCCAAACCAGAAGGTCCGTATATAAATAAAGGATTGTGTCGATTTTTTGATTGGCGCTTACCAAGCTCATAACAGGCTTTATAAGCCAAATTATTAGATTTTCCAGTGACAAAAGTTTCAAAAGTAAAGTCAGGATTTAGATAACTTAACGACTTGGCATCAGCAGAATCAACCAATTCTGCGTGACGCATATTGGCATCAATATCTGCTTTTGCATTGTTATGATGAATGGTTTCAAACTTATGGTCTGCAGGGGTAGGGGAGGGTTTATCTTCATCAAACAAAGACCCTGATTGCAATTGACGATTGTCTTCGTTATCGCGGCCAGCGTTATCAACACGCACAACCACCTCTTCGATACTTCCCTGACTGTGCTTAGCAACCAGCTGCTGTATCTCTTGCAAGTGGTTTTTTTTGATGTAAGTCACAAAATAATCATTAGGAGCAAGTATAGTCAGCGTTTGCGCCTCTTGATGAGCTGACAATGGTCTCAACCACATAGTAAATACGTTGTCTTTGACGTTATATCGTAGGTCATTTAGACATTTATCCCAAATATTTGCTGTGTCTATCATGAAAAATACTAACCCTATAATTTGAAATAATATTTGTGTTTTAGCAGTGTGATCTGTTGCGTAGCCCTTCATATTTTCCGCAATTATTTCCGTTGGAAACCATATTGGAAGTTACGTTGATAAACTATACGAAGCCACATATTAAGTAGGGGCTAATCTAACACAAATACCCTGTGGATAAAACCTTGTTTTTTGGGGATAAGGCTGTGGATACTTTTATGCATAACTTTGAAAGGTGAGTTATCCATATTTAACCCACAGGTTATCCACAGGTTTACCCATAGTACAATATATTGATAATAAAAAGGAAAACTTACTTAGCCACAGATAATCGAGCTCCCAATAACAACAATAATTATATATATTAATAGTTAATTATTATAGATTTCGACACAAACTGTGGATAACTTTTGGGAATCCATCACTGAATTAATTAACTGAGTCGTTATTTTTGAGTTATGAATATGAACTTTACACACGATGAATCATTTAAAATGATATTTCCTCTGTCAAAATATCTGTCTGCATCGACATAGATTAAATTAGTTCATTGACCAAGATTCTATGCGGTGGTATAATCCTCCGTTATTACGAATTTAGTCCATTATTTTGATAGGTGAGTTATGAAACGTACATTCCAACCAAGCGTGATCAAGCGTAAACGTACTCACGGTTTCCGTGCTCGTATGGCAACTAAAAAAGGCCGTCAGGTCTTAGCTCGTCGCCGCGCTAAAGGACGTCATCGTCTTACTGTATAATCAGTAGATTGCGATAAGCATGGCTTATAGTGCTTGTTGTGTTTCTATTATTTATAGATTGCGATAGTCAATCACCACAACTGACACTTAGCCATATATTAAAAGCGCCCACATCGGCGCTTTTTTTGTCTCTGTACTTTGTTGTTATTTCTGCGCTATTATTTCCGCTACCGTTATTCGCTCTTATACTAGGTTGTGCTATGTCCAATACTGTTTCAGCGGCAGCTAATGCCCGCTTCACCAAAGAGCAGCGTTTGCTCACGCCTGCAGCCTTCCGTGAGGTTTTTGATGCACCTGAGCGTAAGCTTCATCAGAGCCATCTAATGGCATTTGTGCGTACCAATGATCATGGTCAGCCGCGAGTCGGGATGGCCATTACCAAGCGTAAAGTTCCTACGGCTGTCGCGCGAAATTTAATCAAGCGTCAAATACGTGAACATTTTCGTGTAAAGGCTCATTCTTTAGAAAACAAAGATATTGTTTTTATTGTCAAAAAATCTATAAAAGATATAGATAATAAAGAATTGAAGAATCAAATAATTAATATTATTAAAAAAGTAGAAAAAAAATAAAATGAATTTTTTATTTATTAATTTAAATAATATTCTTTATAAAATTATTTATTATTTTATTGTTTTTTATCAAAAGTTAATAAGTCCACTATTACCTGCTCGTTGCCGCTATTACCCTACGTGCTCGAATTATGGTAAACAAGCTTTGGCATGGCATGGAGTCCGAGCAGGCAGTTGGTTATTATTAAAACGTATCAGCAGTTGTCATCCTTTGGGTGGACACGGCATTGATTTTGTGCCGCTACCGTTATCCTCTTATCATTATCAATATGTACCTTTTAACGCACTAGCTACTAGTGTCAAAGTTCAAGGTTTATATGTTTTTAGAGATAATAAAGGCTATGTGTCTCGCTTAAACCATATGATGAAACTAACATAGCGTTCGTCATCGACTGCGAAGTTGTGGATATCTATTTAGTTACCCACAAGTTATCCACACTCTTGGTATCATTTAAGGCGGATTTTTAGTAAAATGATGCACATTTTATGTAAATGACTGGCAATACTGTTGTCACATATGATGATAATTGTACGGTCATGACACATGCCCTAATTTTTCATTCCCTAATTTTTTAATCTAGGAAAGGTTTATGCAAAAGATATTTCGGGTGATGATCATCATTGCGATGTTAATCACCGCTTATCTGCTGATTTTGGCATGGCGAGATGATTATGCCGATGCGCCAGCTGTAGATGCGGTGTCAGAAACCACTACTTCAGTAGGTGCTGATATCCCTTCGACAACTGGTGCCGCAGGTGATATTCCGGTACAGACGTTGCCTGTTGATAACAATACAGTCGCTAATGATGCTGTGACGGCAACGCCTGCTAAAGACACGGGATTAATCACGGTCACTACCGATCGCTATGATATAAAGATCAACCCAGAAGGCGGCGATATTGTTTATGCTGCTCTTAAGCAGTATGACGCAACGCTCGATAGCGATAAGCCTTTCGTATTGCTAGAGAATAATAGTAATCGCGTGTATGTGGCTCAGTCTGGTCTTATTGGTCCTAACGGTATTGATACTGCGGAAGGTCGTGCCAAATACAGCCATACTGCTAATAATTACGTCATGGAGGCCGGGCAACAGACGCTGTCAGTACCGCTTACTTATAAAAAAGATGGCGTGACCGTTACTAAGACCTTTACCTTTACTGAAAATAAATATCCGATTGATATTAGCTATCAAATACAAAATGCTTCTACACAACCGTGGCAAGGTCAGCTATTTGCCCAGTTGAAACGTGATGACAGTAAAGATCCAGGTATGTCTGATAAAGGTGCGCTTAGTATGGCGACTTACTTAGGCGGCGCTTGGGGCACCCCTGATGATCCCTATAATAAGCTCAAATTTAAAGACTTTAATGATGGTGAGCTAGCTGTTAGTAGTGATAAAGGTTGGGTTGGTGTTGTGCAGCATTATTTTGTATCAGCATGGATACCTGAAAACTTTACCGCTACTTTCTTTAGCCGTGAAACAGGCGATGATTACTTCATCGGTTTCAACAGTCAACCTGTCAATGTCGCGCCAAATAAACAAGTGACATTAGATGCTACGTTATACGCTGGTCCTAAGGTACAATCTGAGCTAAAAGATGTGGCAGTAGGCCTTAATAAAACGGTTGATTATGGTTTGTTATGGCCAATATCGAAAATTTTATTTGCCATCTTGGATGGTATTCATAAAGTCATCGGTAACTGGGGTTGGTCAATCATTGTATTGACGATTTTAGTCAAAATTGCTTTGATGTGGTTCTCGAATAAGAGCTACTATTCGATGGCGAAGATGCGTGCGATTGCGCCAAGATTAGCCGCACTTAAAGAAGAGCATGGCGACGATCGAATGAAGATGTCGCAAGAAATGATGGCTATTTATAAAGAAGAAAAAGTCAATCCAATGGCAGGTTGTTTGCCTATTTTGATGCAAATGCCTATCTTCTTAGCGTTATATTGGGTGTTGGTTGAGAGTGTTGAGCTGCGTCATGCACCTTGGATTTTATGGATTCAGGATTTATCGGCGATGGATCCTTGGTTTATTTTACCATTGCTGATGGGTGCCTCGATGTTTGTACAGCAGCAGCTAAACCCGCAGCCAGCTGATCCGATGCAAGCGAAAGTGATGAAGTTTTTACCAATCATCTTTACTGCTTTCATGCTGTTTTTCCCAGCGGGTCTCGTACTATACTGGACAGTCAACAACTTATTCAGTATGACTCAGCAATATATTGTCAATAAAAAAGTCGAAGAAGAGCAAAAGCGTCGTACTGTGAAAGTATTGGACTAAGTAGCTCATCAATTGATAAAAGACCATCGCTACGGCGGTGGTTTTTTTATGCGTGACATTTCTATTATCCCTCACTGATTTGAAATAAAATAAGCGCAAAGCATGGCTATTTAAAGTTTGCTTTGTCAGTCTGTGTCCAGCCGTCTATAATGGAGTTTTTAGCTATTGAGAGTAATTGTGGATTCCCTAGAGATGGCGTCAAACGTACCTAAAGCATCTGAACCACCTAAAGCATCTGGCTTGGCCACGATTGCGGCCATTGCCACACCGCTTGGAAGAGGTGGCGTTGGTGTTGTACGTCTGTCTGGTGCGCGTGCTTATGACATTGCCTGTACACTAACGGGTAAGTCTGCTTTTACGCCACGCATGGCCAGTTTTTGTCGTTTTTATCAGGCTGATGGTACAGTCATCGATGAAGGGTTAGTGCTGTACTTTAAAGGCCCGCATTCGTTCACAGGGGAAGATGTGATTGAGCTGCAAGGGCATGGCGGCATGATTCTACAAAACCAACTGCTAGCAAGGGTATTTGAGCTGGGCGCAAAACAAGCGGGTGCTGGGGAATTCTCTTATCGTGCTTTTGATAATGATAAATTAGATTTGGTACAAGCAGAGGCTATCGCTGATGCCATTGATGCGACCAGTGCTGCCGCTGCGAGTAGTGCCATTCGCTCGCTAAGTGGTGAGTTTTCAAAGAAGATTAATCAACTATTAGAGCAGCTTATTCATCTGCGTTTGCATGTTGAAGCGGCGATTGATTTCCCTGACGAAGAAGACGTGGATTTTTTATCAGACGGTGTTATACAAAGTAAACTTGAACAAACGCAAGACAAGATACAGCAAGTATTAGCGACTGCCAAGCAAGGTCAGCTCTTACGTGATGGTATTCATGTGGTCTTAGCAGGTAGACCAAATGCGGGTAAATCAAGCTTGCTGAATCGTCTGGCAGGGCAAGAACGTGCTATCGTTACTGACGTTGCTGGAACAACGCGCGATACGTTACAAGAAACCGTCGTGCTCAATGGTTTGACGTTGCATTTGACCGATACTGCAGGTCTGCGCGAGACTGAAGACACGGTAGAGCGTATTGGGATTGAACGCGCGCGTACCGCCATTACACAGGCTGATATGCTACTGATGGTCTACGATGTGACTCGTGATCTTGAAGAAGAAGATACACCGTTACAGCTTGCAGAACAATTATTTGGTGAGTTACCAGAGGCCAAACGCTTATTGATCATTGCTAATAAGAGTGATTTGTTAAGTGATTTACTAGATGATAGTAGCAGTCAAATACACTCTGTCTCGCAAATCGCAATAAAAGAACGTGGTTATGAACAAGTTAATGTTTCATGTGAAACAGGTGCTGGTATCGATAATTTAGTCGAAGCCTTGTGTGCTAAGGTCGGTTTTCATCCACCAGAAAACAGCCTAATTGCTCGCACACGTCATATAGATGCACTTAGACGCACAGCCGACTCTTTAGCAGAGGCGCACGAGCAGTTAACGGTCTTTCAAGCAGGAGAGTTAGTCGCTGAAAGCTTACGCCAAGCTCAAAACAGTTTGGGTGAGATTACGGGAGCGTTTAGTGCGGATGACTTGTTGGGCAAAATCTTTGGTAGTTTCTGTATTGGAAAATAATCAGCCGATTTTTTTGAATTACCTGATGCAGCTCGTTAATTCTCAGAAATTTCGGTCTTATAGTTTGGTCTTATAGTTTGGTCTTATCATTCGGTCTTATAAATAGTGACTGTGATTCTTGCGCTTAATATTGAAATAAGGAAACGCTATGCATTGCCCGTATTGTAACGCGTCAGAGACTAAAGTTATTGATTCGCGTCTGGCGGCAGAAGGTGCGCAAGTCCGTCGTCGCCGCTCATGCAATAGCTGCCAAGAGCGTTTCACTACTTTTGAGATGGTAGAAGTGGTGATGCCAAGAATCATCAAGTCAAGCGGTAAAATTGAGCCTTATGATAACGAAAAACTGCGCCGTTCTATCTTATTACCTCTACAAAAGCGCCCTATCACCATTGATGAACAAGAAGCGATGATAAGCCGTATTGAGAAGCGTGTTAGACAGATGGGTGAGCGCGAAATCAGTAGCAAGGTGTTGGGTGAGATTATCATGAGTGAGCTTAAAACGTTAGATGATGTTGCTTATGTGCGCTTTGCTAGTGTTTACCGCGACTTTCAAGATATTGATGCTTTCCATCAAGAGATTGCCAATATTCGCCCAAATGAAAAAGCTGACGATAACGTTAAATAGTTTTTACCCTCTACTTTTTTATTAAGTGTATCTCTTTATGACGCTCTCAAACCATACTCAGAATGCGCAAGACCGCTACTTTATGATGCTTGCGATCGAACAAGCCAAACAGGGTTTATATACCACCAGACCTAATCCAGCGGTAGGCTGTGTCATCGTGCAAGCAGAAGCGATCGTCGGTCAAGGGTTTCATCCGAAAGCTGGTCAGCCTCATGCAGAAGTATTTGCGCTAAAAGAAGCGGGTGCAAGAGCTTTAGATGCAACCGCCTATGTGACTTTAGAGCCTTGTAGTCATACAGGGCGTACGCCACCTTGTGCTTTGGGTCTTATTAATGCTGGTGTGAAACGTGTCGTAATCGCAGGGCTCGATCCCAATCCGCAAGTGGCAGGACGCGGTGTAAAACTGTTAGAGCAGGCTGAGATTGAAGTGACAGTCGGTATATTAACCGAGCAAGCAGAAGCTTTAAATCGTGGATTTTTAAAGGCAATGCGCACCCAGATGCCTTATGTACGACTTAAAATTGCCACCAGCCTTGACGGTCGTACCTCGATGGCATCTGGCGAGTCGAAATGGATTACCTCAGCGGCTGCCCGCGAAGATGTGCAGAAGCTACGTGCACAAAGTGGCGCGATTATTACCGGTAGTGAGACGGTTATCGCGGATAATCCACAGCTTAATGTACGTTCCAACCAATTAGCTGTGCCACCTAAACAAGTTCCTGCTCCTAAAGTTGTCGTACTCGATAGGCGTCAGCGCTTAGAATATAGCTTACAGTCTGACTATCAGTTATGCCGTCGACCGGATACGATTTATTGGCGCGAAGATAACTTAACTGAATTACTAAAAAAATTAGTCAGTGATCATCAATGTTATGACGTATTGGTAGAGGCAGGGGCTAGTGTTGCTGGTGGCTTCTTAAGCCAACAATTGGTAGATGAGTTGATTGTCTATCAGGCGCCTTGTTTGTTAGGCGCGCAAGCAAGACCGATGGTCGATTTTAACCCATTGTCTCTAGCTCAGCAGTTGCGTTTTAATATTTATGGCCATGAAACATTAAGTCCTGACCTTAAATTGACTTTATTCCCGCTATAACTTGTTATTTATAAACAGCTTATCCACAGTCTGTGCTAAATTTTTACTCAATGTGGATAAGCAGCTAGTGTCGTACAAAGTTCCACATGAAACTGTGTATAACTTTGTTTCACATGAAACAGAAAAATAGGTCTTTTATAAAAAATTTTATATTAATCCAATATAATCAGTAACTTAGGTTTCACTGTTAATCTTTCTTAATATTAGCCAACATCTAGTTTTCTGTGGATAACTTAACGGAAATGCGTGTTTTAATACGTTATGAGTTGATTTATCAGTACTTATCCACAATCTATCCCATCATAGACTTAATTAAGCTCAAGTTGCACTAAAAAAACTGGCTTAGACAAATGCTGCCACAATATTAATAGATCAAGATATATTGTCTATAAAGACAACATCATAATGAAATGAGGTCGATATGTTTACTGGAATTATAGAGAGTGTTGGAAAGGTTAAGTGCATGCAGCCTACGGGCGGTGATATACGTTTGACGATAGAGTCTAATGGTTTGGACTTTAATGATGTGAAGCTAGGAGATTCTATTGCCTCCAATGGTATCTGCTTAACCGTCGTAGACCTAGGTAGTAATCATTACTCGGTCGATGTCTCACGTGAAACTATCGCTCGTACCGCATTAGAAACTTTAAAAGCTGGTCACACAGTGAATTTAGAGAAAGCGATGCTACCAACCACGCGTTTTGGTGGTCATATCGTCGCTGGTCACGTCGACGGCGTCGGCGTGGTCAGCAAGCTGCAACAAGATGCGCGCTCTATCTATATCGAAATTGAGATACCACAAGAGCTGGCGCACTATACAGCGACTAAAGGCTCCATCACGGTTGATGGTATTAGTCTGACGACCAATCTTGTAAGAGACAATATTGTCTCTTTAAATATCATTCCTCATACCGCACAAGTGACCAATATCGCTAAGCATTGGCTGGTTGGAAATAAGGTCAACATCGAAGTGGATATCGTCGCGCGCTATTTAGAACGTTTGTTAAATAAGTCGCAAACCAGTGGTATGAATACGCCAAGTCCGCAAAGCCAAATTACAGAAGCATTTTTAGCAGATAATGGTTTTATGAAATAATTGGTTCATGAATTAGCTGATTTATAAAGTAATTGATTTATAAAGTAATGGTTTAAACCTGAAGAGTCAGTTTTACAGATTGTCATGATTTTATGAAGCTCTGTAAAACCGACTCTAGCTCTTTTTTATTGATCGGCTTTGCTAAAAACTCATCCATTCCTACTTCTATACAAGCATCGCGATCTTCTTTGGTATTGTTTGCAGTTAGCGCCACAATCGCAATTTTATCGCCTTGCGCACGAATCGCTTGGGTAGCCTGAAGCCCATCCATGACAGGCATGCGACAGTCCATCAAAATGAGTGAGATATCTTGACGCTGTTGTTGTAGCATATCTAACGCCTGCTGACCATCTTCTGCGACCACACTACGATAACCAAGTTTACTCAATATCTTGCACGTTATTTTCTGATTGGTTGGACTGTCTTCTACTACCAAGATAAGTGGCAATACATTCTCGTTGGCCGCTTTATCTGCTTTATCTGCTTCGTTTGCTAGCTGCTTACACTCTTCTTTTATCTCTATGGTTTGAACCAGCTTCTGTCTCGCTGGTAAGGTTAAGCGCAGTAATTCAGAGAGCAATAAAGTCGCATCTAATGGCTTGCTCAAGAATCCTTCATATTTATCTAATAATATAGAGGGAATACGGCGCTCAGGTTTCATACTGAGTAGTATCTTTGGTAGCGACGGATTATCGAGTAGGGTATTTAATGCTTGTTGTCTATCATCATTCCTTATCGCCTGATTAGCAGAAGCAATAGACAGGGTTTCATAATATTCATAATCTAATAGCAAGATAGGGGCGAGTCTTTGCTCGTCTTGTGCCAATTTTTCGTTTAATTGTTGTAGATCTAATTTATCTATAGAGGTATAGATAGTAGCTGGCATCGATAAATATGCGCAAAAATCGCGCAGATGTTTGGCACGTAGTGGTTGTTTAATCACTGCTATTAGGTGGATATGAGTCAAATGCTGACTATGATGATAAATAGGCTGATAATTTGGACGTCTGCAAGGCAGATAAAGATTCAGACTGCTGCCTGCTGTCATCGTGCTTTTTATTTCAATAAAACCACCCAATAATCGCGCAAAGCTATTGACGTTATTTAATCCTAGGCCTTGCCCAGTCGTGTTCTTCTGAATGTAATTAACGTTTCGATGGGTGTTTTGATTGCTGCTTTTATTAAGCTGAACCAACAGTTGATGTTGCTTCGCTATATCGATGCCCATACCGCTGTCTTTTATGCTAAAACGAATCCAGTCGTGTGAGGCATGATTGGGATTGTCTTTATTGATTTGACTATTTTTAATCAGTGTAAGGTCTTTATTAAGATTTACTAAGCTTCGGTTTTTTGTTGCTAATATCTCTGCATTACTGACTGTTTCGATGGTCAGTGATACATAGCCAGAAGTGGTAAATTTCACTGCATTATCTAATAAGTCGTACAAGATTTGCTGTAGGCGCTGATGGTCTGTATCAATACAACGCGGACTGTCAGGTGCAAAAAAATACAGCAGCTCAAGTCCTTGCTGCCTTATCCTTTCTATAAATGACTGACTGACCTGTTGCCCCAGTCTATAAATATCAACAGGCTCAATGCTTAGGCGGGTTTTTCTTACCGCTATCTCCTCGATGTCTAGCACATCATTAAGTGTCGTGAGCATACTCTGACTGCTTTTAATTAAAGATATTAAAATGTCATTCTGCGCAGCAGTCAATGTCTCAGGATCAATCGGTTCTAGCGTGTCAATCATTGCTTCTAACGGTAGGCGCAAATCATGACCCATCGTCGATTTAATCGTATTAAATTCATCAATTTGGCGTTGTAGCCGTTGATTTTGTTGCTGTAATTGCCCTATTTGACTGGCAAATTCATTAACATTATTCAGCAGTACGGTAAAGCCGTGAACCTGACCATGTTCACCAAACCATGGCGTAATGTGTAGTTGGTAAGCCTGTTCATTTTCTAACCCATAGACTGTTAAGGTACGAGTAACGCGTAGGTTGGATAACGTTTGCAGCAATCGTTGCGTGGATTCATCTTTACCCGCGATAAAGTCCGTCAGTTCATAGTTGCTATCGCTTTGCGGTAAAGACATGAATATTTGTTCAAAGCGTTTATTAAAAAAGCTGATTTGACCATGACGCATGATCATCAGCATCGGTAAAGGGGATTGATCAACCAAACGTTCAAGACGATGTGTTAGGGTTTTAATGCGGCGATAGTCATTATGCAACTGGTAGCTGACACGGCTCAGCGCATGGCCTAAACGCAGAAACTCAGGCGTAGATTTTTTTTGCAAAAAAGGCGGCGGACTATAGGCTTCTTTTGCGTGGCTACTTAGATTGTCCGTATAAATCAGAAGTTGTTCCCAATTGGTGCGACGATTGAGCATATACAGCAAAGCGATAATAAAAAGCATGATCGCTGCCATCAATGGCAACCAGTAGCGATATGATATCCAGTCAATGATAAGCGGCTTATGGCGCAATATAATATAAAGCTGATGACCACTTTTTAGTTTAATGGTGCCGGTTAAGTTGCGATTATTGAGCGTGTAAGCACTATGACTGCCGTTATTAGAAGGAGATGAGCTAATAATAGGAAACGTAACGTTAGCAAAAGCAGGCTCATTGGGCTGAGTATGGCGATGGATATAAGTCTGCCCAGATGGCATCATAAAAACCAGCTGATAGCTTATGTCTTCAAATACGGGTTTTTCTAAAATCCTTTTAATGTCAGGATTTAGAAGATCATCACGTTCAGTAACTTCATACTGTAATGTATGAAAAGTATCGATACTGTGTTGTTCACTGTGTTTTTTTATCTCGTGAAACAGCGCAAAATAATAGATAGACAACATGACCAGCAAGGTCAGTGCATAAAATATGAGTAAGCGCTGTAAGGACTGAAACTGTTGCATGAAAGCGTGGTCCTATATCGACACAAGAAACATAGTGAGTAAGTCATCAGTTTGGCACAGTAGCTGGTTTATTCAAGCCGTTTTGTCTTTTACGGTTGTACAGCTATTATCTAGAAAAAAATGGCGAATGGCAGTGGAATATCGCTCAATCACGCATTGTTTTGTAAATAAACTCATCAATAAGAGCGCCCTGCTTACTTTCTATTATAAAGACAAACCGTATCATTGGTAACGCTCGATTACCGTTATTACAACCATGGCACAACATCGCAAACTCACCTATAATGAGTCAACCAACCCTATATAATGCCTGTTTATGACTACAATTGCTTCTGCCTCCGATTTATCCATGCCATCTACGACGAAAGATTGCTCATCTAGTAAGCGCTTAAGAGTTGCGTTTGCTGGCACTCCTGAGTTTGCCGCTGTTAGTCTTGAGGCGCTTATCAGCCAGCAAGAAGCATTGAATATAGACATCGTCGCTGTGTATACGCAACCTGATCGCAAGGCAGGACGGGGTCAAAAATTATCAGCCTCTGCAGTAAAGCAAGTCGCATTGGCGCATGATATTGCCGTTGAGCAGCCTCTCACCTTTAAAAAATCTAGTAGTGAAGGGTTGATCGCACGTGAGACTCTGCGTAGTTATCAGCCAGATGTGATGATTGTCGCGGCTTATGGCTTGATATTGCCGATTGGTGTATTGACCACACCGACTTATGGTTGCCTAAATATTCATGCGTCCTTATTACCACGCTGGCGCGGTGCAGCGCCTATTCACCGTGCATTATTGGCGGGTGATAGCGAGACTGGCATTACCATTATGCAGATGGATAAAGGGCTTGATACTGGCGACATGCTTTATAAAGTCAGTGCTCCTATTGAGGCTGATGATACGGCTGCCAGCCTCCATGATAAGATGGCTGAGCTTGGTGCGACGGCGATTATTACTGTGCTACAAGACTTGCCACATTATCAAGCACAGGCTGTACCTCAAGATGACAGTCAAGCCAACTACGCTGAAAAACTGGTCAAAACCGAAGGCGAAATCAACTGGACACAATCCGCTACTGAAATTGAGCGACAAATTCGTGGACTGACGCCATGGCCAGGTGCTTATAGTTTTTTGGCAGGGCAGCGCGTCAAGATTTTAGCCAGCTTACCTGTGAATCCGTCGCAGCAAACCAATCAGCCTGCTGGTACGGTCATCAGCGTTGGACGCAAAGCGATATTGGTAGCTTGTGGTCATGATAGTAATATTGATAATGGTGTCGAAAAACCGCAAGCCAGCACTTTAGCTATCACCCAATTACAGTTTGCTGGTGGTAAACCAATGACAGCCGAGCAAATCTGCCATGGCAACCAACTGAATGATGGTGACCAGTTCACAGCAGACTCAAAATAATTGCTCCTAAATCAGTTTAATACCGCTTAACCTTATTTATTTTTATATTCGTCATTTAATACCAAACAATCCAACTTTTATCAGACGCTAACTATTAGGCGTCAAGGAAATTCAATTTAATGAGAAGCACTGCGCCAAGAAACAATAAGCTCAAACCGTCAAGCAACCTTATCATGAATGGTAGCGTCCGCGTCCGCGTGATTCGCACCTTACTGGCGATTCAAAATGGTCAGTCGCTAGCGAGCGTCCTTGATCCGCTATTAAACAGTTTGCATGACGGTGATAAAGGTTTTGCTCATGCGCTATTGTTGACGACGTTGCGCCAATGGTACGCCCTTGAGCGTCTACTCGATAGTCTGGCTGATAACTCTATTGATGAAAAAGAAGTACGTACGACGATACAAGTAGGTTTAACCCAGCTGCTTTATTTGCAAGTGGCTGACCATGCGGCAATTCATGAAACGGTTGAAGCGGCAAAAGAAATCGAATTTGCGCATGCGACGGGTTTAATCAATGCCATCTTGCGTAAAGTCGCTAAGAACTCAAGTAAGTTCCGTAAGAAATGTGATAAAAAACACAGCTTACCGAATTGGCTTGCCTATCAGCTCAAGCAAGATTGGAGTGAGCAATATGACGATCTGATGCAGGGTTTACGTCAACCTGCACCGATGTTTTTACGCGTGAATACAGCGGTGACTTCGATAGAGGACTATCAGCAAGCATTGGTGGAATTTGAAGTTGAAGCAGATCTGGTTGAGCTAACAAGTGGTTTTAATTTAGCCAGCTCATCGGATGCAGCCGCATCTAATAGCATATTAACCAAAGGGTTAAGATTACATCAAAGTACCGCAGTCAATGCCTTACCGCAATTCGCTGAAGGAGCTGCTAGTGTACAAGATATGCATGCTCAGCTTGCCGCGCCGCTTATTCATAACGCTTTAATTAATAAGCTGAGTGTTAAAAACGACGATGCAGACGGCGATATAGACACCAATAACAACGAGATCCGCATTTTAGATGCTTGTGCAGCGCCGGGTGGTAAGCTTGCTCATTGGTTGGAATTAATCAGCTCAAATGAGTCTTCGTTGTTTCACGTGAAACAAGACGATGCTGAAACGTCGCCTGTGATTTCGAAAGTTAAGATTACTGCGATAGATAATGAAGCGCCACGTATCGAGCGTATTCATACTAATTTACAGCGCTTAAACCTAAGTCAGCACGACTTGCAGCAAGCTGAGAAAAATATTGAGCTTAATATTGTCTGTGCTGATGCGACCACATGGCAAGGGGCGGGTAAGAAAAAGAGTAAGCTCGTATTTGACGCTATATTACTAGACTCACCTTGTACAGCGACAGGCGTAATCCGTCGTCATCCTGATATCAGTATTTTGCGTACTGAAGAAGACGTTGAGCAAACGGCATTGCTACAAGCCGATATCTTGCATAATCTATGGCCACAACTTAAAGTTGGTGGTTACCTCTTATACGTCACTTGCTCTATCCTAAAGCAAGAAAACGTTGAGCAGATGCAGGATTTTATGACTCACTATAACAATGTAGTAGCCATTGAATTTAGCGACGATTGTAATTGGGGTATTGAACAGGCGATTGGTCGTCAGTGCTTGCCAATTGATAGCGAGAGCGGCGATGGTTTTTATTATGCCTTATTGCAAAAAACTGCTGAATAAACCGTTTTAACTAATAATCTCATTGTAGACAGGACAATCTAATGAAATATATCAGTACCCGTGGTCAGACAGCGCCGATGGATTTTAGTGATGTGTTATTAATGGGTCTTGCCCCAGACGGTGGATTGATGCTGCCTGAGCACTATCCGAATATTGATAGTGCGACGCTTACTGAGTGGCGCGCGCTGAGCTATCCACAGCTTGCGATGGCGATTATGCAGCGTTTTGCCACTGATATTCCTGCGGCTGATTTGCAAGATATCATTGAGCGCACTTACACTGCTGAGGTATTTGGCTCTGATGAGATTGTTCCTGTCCGCAAACTTGAAGATAACTTATACATTTTAGGCTTGTCGAACGGTCCGACATTGGCATTTAAAGATGTTGCCATGCAGTTTTTGGGTAATGCTTTTGAATATGTGCTTAAAAGAAAAGACGCGCGTATTACCATCATTGGTGCCACCAGTGGCGATACAGGTAGTGCGGCAGAATATGCTTTGCGTGGTAAAGAAAATATCGAAGTCTTTATGCTGTCACCGCACGGTAAAATGAGCGAATTCCAGCGCGCGCAAATGTATAGCTTGACTGATAAAAACATTCATAATATCGCCATCGAAGGCATGTTTGATGATTGCCAAGATATTGTCAAAGCGCTACAACAAGATGCTGAATTTAAAGCGGCTTATAATCTAGGTACGGTTAACTCTATTAACTGGGGTCGTATCCTTGCGCAAATCGTTTATTACTTTAAAGCCTATTTTGCCGTCACTTCAAACAACGATGAAAAGGTGAGCTTTAGCGTGCCATCAGGCAACTTTGGTAATATTTGTGCCGGTCATATAGCACGAGAGATGGGTCTGCCGATTGAGCGTTTAATCGTCGCAACTAACGAAAACGATGTACTCAACGACTTCTTTAATCAAGGTGCTTATCAGCCGCGTCCGACTGAAAAAACCTATATTACTTCAAGTCCTTCAATGGATATCTCTAAAGCCTCTAACTTTGAGCGTTTTGTTTATCTCTTATTAGATAAAGACAGCGCCCGCGTTCATGAGTTGTTTGAAGGTGTGAAATCTGGTCAAGGTTTTGATTTGTCTGACCTAATGGAGGCGGTTAACACTCGCTACGGTTTTGCTGCGGGTAAATCTACTCATGCCGACCGTCTCGACACTATCAAAACACTTTATGAGCAGCATGGAGAGTTGGTTGATCCGCATACCGCTGATGGTATCAAGGTTGCCAAAGAATTACAGCGCAAAGGCGAGGTGATTGTTTGTGCCGAAACCGCACTGCCAGTGAAATTTGCCGATACGATCATCGAAGCTATTGGACCGATAGAAATCGCACGCCCCGCCCATACCGAAGGCTTAGAAGCGTTACCGCAGCATGTGGTGGTGCTTGATAATGATGCCGAATTGGTCGCTGAGCAAATTCGGCAGCATGTGATACCAAATCTAGCATAAATCAGAGTGGATTTTAATGCTTATTTTCATGAGGAACTCTATAAAATTCAATGACAAACTATAGAAATAATATTCATACAAAAGTTACGCCATTGTAATAAAGTGTTTATGATTGTGTTATGGTAGATATAATTGTAATATTAGAAACAGCGTCGGCGACTCATCATTTTGCTAGACGCTTTTTTTAGTAATCATACCAGCCAATTACACTGAACAGCTGCCCTATAAGCGTCATGATAATCGTACAGTTAAATCCTTTTACGACCCTCATTGCTTGTCACTATTTTAATGACAGTCAAAGATTAAGGTTAAGTAATAGATCTAAATGGTACTAATTGTGGCGACAACAGCGGTACATATTGTGGATATAACAATGAAGATGAGCTTAAAAACGATAGCAAAAGCACTGTTAATCACGACATTTAGTAGTGCAATGCTAATGAGTGCTGCCCACGCTAACAATCCACCACCAGCCATCAAAGCGGATGCGCCTAATCGCTATATCGTCAAAAAAGGCGATACGTTGTGGGACATATCAGGACGTTATTTAGACAGTCCGTGGCGCTGGAAAGAAATCTGGGCAACCAATAAGCAAATCAAAAACCCCAATCTTATTTATCCTAACGACATCCTTATCTTATGTGTGATTCAAGGTAAAACCTTAATTGGTGTTGATACTGGCGAAGGTTGTGCTGGAGTTGAAAAGCAGTTAACGGGTAACGTGGTATCTAGCACAGTCTCAGTCACTTCAACAGCCAACAGTATTCCACCGCTTCCGTGGTCTGCTATTCAACACTGGTTAGATAAGACAGTCATCGTTAATCCACAAGATTTTAATACCACCTCTTATATATTGGCTTCTAAAAAAGGCAACTTAATTACCGCTAGCGGCGATAAAGTGTATGCCAAAGGTGTGCCACTGATCGTCGGTCAGCGTTATGGTATCTACCGTGAAGGAGAGCTATATGTTGAGCCAAAAACCCAAGAAGTTATCGGTTTAGAGGTCACGCAAGTTGCGACGGGTTTGGTTACTTCGACAGAAACCAACGGCGTCAGCAGTTTGCAGCTCACCGACAGTTACGACAAAGAAGTGCGTGAAGGTGATCGCGTATTCGTTGAGTTGAATAACTCTATTCCACCTGTGTTTTATCCAGCCCCTGCAACGGTCAGTCGTGGTGGCATGATTGTCCGCGTCATGGACTCAATCAGCTCAGCAGCGAAGGGTAGTGTCGTTGCTATCAATTTAGGTAGTACCCATGGTGCTAAGCCTGGTGATGTATTGACTGTATATCAAAAAGGGGCCTTGATCCGCGATACCAAAGACAATGACACGCCAGTACGCTTACCAAATGAGCCAAGCGGTATGGTCATGGTATTCAATACTTTCGATAATATTAGCTATGCTTATGTGCTTGATTCAGAGCTACCATTAAACGTCGGCGACCAGCTGTTACCACCGCCATATCTATAAATGAGTACACTATAAGTGAGAACATGCTTATTTTTGGACGGGACACACTAACTTAGCCTATACGAGCTAGATGATTATGATGGCAGTTACTTCTTCTTTATCAAATGAGCAGCGCGCAGTACTGGCGCTGTGGACTGAGGTGAATGCATCATTATCTGCTTATCATAAGCTCATTACTTCTTTTGGCACAGCAGAGCTTGCTTGGTACGCCAAAGTAGATGCATGGCGGCAATTGGGTATTCATCATAGCCATCTTGCCCGTCATGAACAGCCAGAGCAAACGCAAGCCAGTATCGATAAAATTCAGCAAGCGCTCATCGAAGGGCGCTATGGTCTGCTATTTGCTGACCAGCCTGATTATCCCGCACAGCTCTCGCAAATCTATGACCCACCGCCTTTATTATTTTACCGAGGCAATAAATCGCGTTTGCGTCAAGCGCAAATTGCGATCGTCGGTAGCCGAAAACCCACTGCCCATGCCCAAAAAATCACCTTTGATATCGCGCAATATTTGGCGCAAGCTGGTTATATCATCACCAGCGGTCTTGCCATGGGTGTTGATAAACGAGCACATCTAGGCGCTTTAGCACAGGCAGATACCGAATATCAAGGTCGAACGATTGGGGTAATGGGTACGGGTATTGAGGTCAATTATCCCAATCATCATGATAAATTGTTTGCCCAAATAATTGAGCAAGGCGGCTGTATTATTAGTGAGCTATTGCCGCATACAATGCCACATAAGCATACGTTTCCACGGCGTAATCGTTTGGTCGCTGGATTGAGCCTCGCCACAATTGTGACGGAGGCGACCATTCAGAGTGGTTCGCTGATTACCGCGCGTTTAACCTCGGAACAGGGTAAGCAAGTTTTTGCCATTCCAAGTCATATTGATAATAGCAATGCAGAAGGCTGTCATCATTTGATACGTGAAGGTGCGACCTTAATTTATCATCCACAGCAAGTGCTAGAAGACGTCAATGCTCAGTTGGGTTATGAAAGTTATTCTCATAAATCAAAAGATACTGTGGATAGTGGTATAGATATTACCGAATCTAATGGCTCTCAAACGAATCATAGCAAAGCTACTAAACATACAAATAAAGATAAAAGCATCGCTGTAATGGCTAACCATCCAATACCCTCTAATATCAAATCTGCTCCCAGTGCTATCGTCGTACCGGAGCATTTAACCCTCGTTTATGAGCAGCTTGATTGGCACGGGCAGGATTTAGATGCGCTGATTATCGCTACCAAAATTGTCACACCGCAGCTGATTGGACAGTTAATGGAGCTTGAATTATTAGGCATCATTAGTGTGCAAGGTGGACGGTATTTGCGCGTTTAAAATCGTACTTTCTACCGCTTTAGGCTTTTCACCTATCTACTGCCAAGTGATTGACGACAGTACAATCTAGGGCGTGTCATCAATTAGATTGTGAGGCTTAAAATGAGAAAAATTGTAGATAAACAAGGAAGCAATTGCCGTTAATATTGACAAAATTGCTGACCATGTTTAGCAAAATTTAGCCATTTTAAGACCACTAAACGTACTAATGTGCTAATTGATGACACGCCCTAGGTAGCTGCTAATAAGGTCGCTTTAAACTTCGCAGCCCTAATTTTTCTTAGTCTTATGTTATGATGAGTGCTTAAATTTCTACCTTTTTGAAGCCCTCAAGCTATGGAAAAATCCACATCTTTTACTACTGACTCTGTCATTCAAGCTGCCAAATGGCTTAAAGAAGGACAGCTACTTGCTTATCCCACCGAAAGCGTTTGGGGTATCGGTTGTGACGCTTATGACGAAGCAGCCGTTCAACGTATTTTATCCATTAAACAGCGTCCACAAGCCAAAGGTATGATCGTCATTACTGACAGCGCTGAGCGTTTAATGCCGTTACTAGAGCCTTTAGAAGAAGGTCAGCGCCAACAAATCATCAAGAGTTGGCAGGCAGATACTGACAGTATAGAGCTACAAGGTAAGCAAGCCCATACATGGCTACTGCCTATCCCTCAGACACTTGAAACGACTATCCCTCCTTGGATCACAGGGCAGCATCAAACAGTGGCGGTTAGAGTTATTGCGCATCCTATGATTCGTCAATTGTGTCAACAACTGGTCGACGTTCAAAACTCATTTGGGCTATTGGTTTCCACAAGCTGCAATCCATCAGGGCAACCGCCTGCTATGACTTTTACTGATGCCTATAGATATTTTGGCGAGCAAATCAGCTACTTGCAGGCTGACACTCTAGGCTATACTTTACCGAGCCAAATTCGTGACGCAACCACGGGTTTAGTGAT
This sequence comes from Psychrobacter sp. NC44, assembly GCF_904846655.1. Taxonomy (NCBI): domain Bacteria; kingdom Pseudomonadati; phylum Pseudomonadota; class Gammaproteobacteria; order Moraxellales; family Moraxellaceae; genus Psychrobacter; species Psychrobacter sp. NC44. The sequence goes on from NZ_CAJHBN010000014.1 coordinate 30,688, forward strand.
TCGTTAGCGCATGACAGTCAACCAAATGATGAGTGTTATCTGTTGATTTCACTATTGACAGAAATAAAAGAATAGCGCAAGATAAGTAAATAAAATAATCAAAACTTATAAAGTAGAGTACATATTAATCATGAAACTAAATCCTGTGACCGAAAAATTTATCTTACATTGGGGTGAAATGGGCTCGCAGTGGGGTGTTAATCGCACCATGTCACAGATTCATGCGTTGTTATTCATCATTGGTAAGCCATTAAATGCTGAAGAAATCACCGAAACACTTGGGGTTGCTCGCTCTAACGTCTCAAATAGTATTAAAGAGTTGCAGCATTGGGGCTTAGTACAGAAGGTTTCCATATTAGGCGATCGTCGCGATCACTTCACGACCAATACTGACGTTTGGGAGCTGGCACGCATCATCGTGGTTGAACGACAAAAGCGTGAGCTTGAGCCAACAGTACAGTTCTTACAAGAATTGATGGACAGTCCTGAATTTGAACATGAAAATAATGAGGTAAAGTCACGTATTCGTGATACCCAAGAATTCGTTAGTACCCTAACCACATGGTCATCTGAGATGCTTAAACTGCCCACAAGCATCCTCAAAAAAGTCCTAAAACTGGGCGCTAGTATTAAAAAGGTCTTACGTTAATAGTTAGCGGTGTAATTTAAAATAAAAAATTTATAATAAAATTTCTGTTTTGACAGAAATATATGTAATAACTATAAAAGCCAGCTAAGTTTAAGTGAGATAAGTTTTTATAAAATAGCAGCAACAAAAAATAGTAATAACAAATGGATGTGTAAAATGACAGTCAATCAGACACACGCTAATAAAGAGCAAGCCATTAAAAAGGCTATTGCTGCAGTCGAGTGGCAAGACTTGCGCCGGTTAACGCGCGCTCAAATCGCTTACAACGTTATTTTGCCTTATCCGTTTTTATTGTTGTCTTGGTGGTTCGCCAGCCACTCTTGGTATGTCTTAGCATGCGGGGCTTCTTATTTATTCTTTGCTGCCGCTTTTCGCCAAGCGCACGATGGCTATCATCATAGTTTGGGTACAGGAAAACGTACGACCACCGCCATATTATTATTGCTCAGCGTACTATTAATGACCAGTTTGCACAGCATTCGAGCCACGCACATGGCGCATCATCGTGACCCATTGGGTGATAGTGATATTGAAGGCAGTCTAGCAAAAGTGTCATGGTGGCAAGCGCTACTCGGCGGAATAACTTATCGACTCGATATTTATCGTCAAGGATTGCGCCTAAGTAACCGTCGCAATCAAAAATTAGCGTGGCTAGAGTTTGCTTTGATTGGTTTAGTCATCATAGTTGCCCTTATATTGACCGCCTTTACTATTCCTACTCTCGCGATATTAGCGCAAGTATTGATGTATCACATATTGACCATGATGTTGGCCAATGCCAGTGTTGGCATCATTGCGGTGTGGGGCGTGCATCATGATTGTGATGAGACAATCGCTCGCACCGAGCGCAATCTTTTGGTCAACTTGCTGACCTTTAATTTGCTTTATCACGTAGAGCATCATCTCTTTCCTGCTGTGCCATCCAATCATTTACCCAAGCTTGCCAAGCGTTTAGATGCAGCAGCGCCACATCTGACCAAAGCACATGTATTGCCAAGTATGGTTAACGTCATAGATTTTATTAATCATCGTTGGAACCAATTAAAGAATAAATCTCAAAATAGTAATGATAGTGAGTGTCCTATTCGTAAGCGTTTTGCTTAATCAGTAGGCAAAACAAAATCAAGATACTTATCCACCAATTATCCACAGGAATTTCATTGGCTTTGGCAACGCCGTATTTATACTCAATTAACGACGAATGTTAATAGGATAAATAGAATGAAAACAAATAATGAGTTAGGTGTGTATCCTTATCTACAAGTGATTATTTTGTTTGCAGGGCTTGGTAGTATGATTGGTGGATTGATTGCGGAGCTGGCTTTATTGTTTGTTTTTAGGAATGCGGATTTTGCCCAAATTGGTTACCAGCCATTACTCTATGTTGGTCTGCTTGGTTCTATTCCTGCTTTATTAACGGGTGTTATCGTCGCTTATAAGAATATATGGCGCGGTGATCATAAGAGTCTAAGCACGACATTTTTAGTGGGGTTTATAACGTCAGCAGGTTATATGGGTGCAATCATCCTATATTTAGGCATCAACTCATGGATAGAGGTTGGCGTGCTACTGGCCTTTATGATTGGTATAGGATTGTTTGGCGCAATCAATTCAGCGATTGCCAGCCGCATTGCTTTACCAAAAGTATGTAAAAGTCATTTTGATGTTAGTACTAAAAAAGTAGACGATAACTATAACGGATTAAGTTTTACTAAACGATAAGCGAAAAATATAGGGAGTAGGACATGAATATTTTAATCAGTGGTGGCTCAGGCTTTTTAGGCAGTGCTTTTAGTGACGAGCTTATCAAACGTTATCGTACGCAGGATAAGGACTTACATATTACATGGCTAACACGCGATAGCAGCCAAACGCATCCTGAAGCGATCAGCATGATGACCTACGATGAGCTAGCGAGTTCGGATAAAAGCTTTGATGTTATCTTAAATCTAGCAGGCGCAGGCATTGCTGACTCGCGCTGGAGCGATGCGCGCAAGGAGCAGTTGCTCGCCAGCCGTATCAAGCCTACCGAATCCTTATTGGTATTTATGAAGCGCATCAGTATTAAGCCCAAGCTAATGGTCAGCGGCTCTGCGATTGGCTGGTATGGCGCACAAGGCGATAAACCTCTTACCGAAAGCAGTGATTTTGAAACTGATTTTGCCCATCAATTATGTCATGAATGGGAGCAGTTAGCGCTCAAAGCCACTGAACATGGCGTGCCTGTGGCTATCGTGCGTACGGGCGTGGTTATCCATCCTGATGGCGGGATGCTCGGTAAGTTATTAACCCCATTTAAAATGGGCGTCGGTGGACAGTTGGGTGATGGTAAGCAAATCATGAGCTGGATCAGTCGTGAAGACTGGGTTGGGGCAGTGATATTCATCATTGAAAAGCATCTTGCTAATTATGCGGACACTCAGACTACCGATGATCACTCGTTAGAAACTATCAATGATACGCCAGTGCTGGTGTATAACCTCACTGCGCCTAATCCAGTGACCAATCATACTTTTACCAAAACGCTTGGAGCATGGCTACACCGTCCCACCTTTTTTACTTTACCCAATTTTCTGCTTAAGCTGATATTTGGTGAGATGTCGACTCTATTAATTGATGGTCAAAAAGTAGTGCCGCAAGCATTACAGGACGCAGGTTATGATTTTAAACAGCCAACACTGAAGCAAGCTTTAGAAGAGCAGAGTTCGTAAATCATTAAGCGACTGTTTCATGTGAAACATCATTATTATTTACATGATGCTTTGTTTCATGTGAAACCTAAATAGAGGTGTGTATGAGTGATATTGAGATTAGCGCTACAGCGACAGCATCCAGCTATCCTAAAGCTAAGGTAATAGGAACTTATGGATTGTTGGGAGGTGCGATAGGTGGTCTGATTGTCTGCTTATATATGATTGTGATGCTTGTAATTGACGGTAATATTTTTAGGCAAGAGTTAACAGATATTTTCAAAATGCTATTAGCTTCTATTGTAGGCGGATTCTTTTTTGGTTTGCTCCCTACGTTAGTAGCTGGATTAACTATATGTAAGTTGAAGATAGTCTTTGACTCCATACTAAAAATAGTACCGTTATTCTTCATTGGATTCTTTAGTACTTTTATATTTTCAGTTTGGATTATAGCAACAGATGTTTTTTTAGAGAAAATAATATTTGGATTGGTTCTTAGCTTGATAGGTGGAGCCAGCGCTGTGATTACAGGTCTTATCGCATTACCTAAACACAAATAAAATTTAACTTTAAATTTCATTATTGACAGAAATAAAGTAAATTAAAACAGCCGATTAAATTAAGTGGTCGCGCCAGCAAGACAGCTACTGCTTATCACCAAGTAAGGAGAACATCATGCGTCATCCTTCGTTAGACAGTGTTGAATGGCAAGATTTGCGACAGCTTAGTCTGAGCGAGACTGTTTATAATATTTTTTTATCTTTGCCTTTTTTATTATTGTCATGGTGGAGCGCGTGGCAAGGGTGGTGGTTGCCTGCACTTGTGGCGACTTTTTTCTTTTTTACCGCCGCGCTTAGACAAGCCCATGATTGTTATCATCGAACGTTGGGAGTAGGGAAGCTTGCCACTGAGCTCATGCTGTTTTTTCTCAGTATCACGATGCTCTGTAGCACGCATGCTATTCGGCACACACATCTCAATCATCATAGAGATCCACTTGGAGACAGCGATGTCGAGGGTAATTGGGCTCGTCTGCCTTGGTATCAGGCGATATTGGGCGGCGGACTTTTCTCGATTGCGATTCAGTGGTTTGGCTTGACGCATGGTAGTCGTCGTAATCATATTCTCGTTGGCTTTGATCTGTTGCTCATTTTCGCAGTGATTGCCACCGCTTTTATCACGATGCATCCAGTTTTGATGTATCACGTATTGGTAATGATATTGGCCAATATCATGGTGGGATTCTTTGCAGTATGGAGCGTCCATCATGGTTGTGATGACGTGGTATATGCGCGCAGTGAGCGTCATCCATTGATTAATTTACTGACTTTTAACTTACTCTATCACATCGAGCATCATCTGTTCCCAGCGGTGCCGACCAATCATTTACCAACACTGGCGAAGCGCTTAGATGTTGCCGCACCGCAATGGACGCAGCAGCCAGTCATCCCTCTTTTAGCCGCAGCCAATCAGCACCAACAATCTAGCGTGACTCAAAAATCTAATAGTCTTGATACTGAGATATCACTCATAAAGGAGTCGTAAGATGATTATCCAAAATCATATCAACAGTTATAGAGAGCAAGCGAATTTGTCCATTGCCATGTACTACGATGATGCGTGCGTGATATGCAGCACCGAGGCGCATAATATGAAAAAACGTCAACCGGAAAAGATACACTTAGTTCCTGTAGACGAGGGGGTTGATGAGTTGGCCGCCGCAGGATTTAGCCGTAAGGATGCGATGACTTATATGTGTATGCAAGACAGCTACGGCAATTGGTATACGCACATGGATGCCGTACGACTGCTCTACAGAACGGGCGGCGTGAAATGGTCAACGTTGTTATTTTTGCCAGTGGTCAAACAACTTGGCGACTTTGCTTATCCGTATGTCGCGCGCAATCGCTATAGAATTCCAAATTGGGTGACCAAGTTGCTCTATGGCAAAGCGCTGATGCAAGCTTGTGACAATGGCGTTTGCAAAATAGCACCAGATAAACGTTAAAGTACGTTTAGTGGCAACCATTTAGTTTTGTGGCAACAGCACCTTGGGCGTAAAGTATATGAAGTTTTCGTGGAAAAAAGGAGGCTATATCCAGAGCATCAAATTTTTCACGTAAGATAGCGTTATCTCTATCTGATTAGACCTTACTATGTGGTTCTTCATCGTTTTTACTCAGTTGCTAGCTGTTATGACCACCGTTCTTATTTACTGGTTAATAAAGCCAAAAACGACTGCCGCCAAAGCTGTGCTGATAGCTGCTGTCTTTATTATTAATAATAGTGCTCTCATTTATGGCTTGACTGAGTTTTGGGGTGAGCGCTTTCACGTTTATCTGGTCGTTAGTATTTTGCAAGGTTTTATGTTTTATGCTGGTTTGATAACTTCTGTAGTTGCGCTCATTGTCTATCGGCTCTTTAAACAAAAATCTCGTCCAATACTCTTGCGTACCTTTGCCATTACAGTTTATGTCGCCATTGTTAGCTTAGCGGTATTTAATGCTTATTCGCCCGTCGTACATCGTCTAACTGTTACGATTGACAAACCGCTGGCTAAACCAATGGATATCGCGCTTGTCTCTGATACGCATCTGGGCAGATGGTTTGGCAATCGGCAGATAAAGAAAATGGTGCGCCTTATCGATGCGCAACATCCCGATGTCGTGGTTATCGCTGGTGACATTATGAATGATAATACGATTGCTTACGATAATACCAATATGCATGAGCAGTTATCAAAGCTAAAGGCACCGCTTGGCGTCTACGCGACTTTAGGCAATCACGATTATTTCGGTTATGACCAACAGATCACACAGGCGGTGGAAGAGGCTCGCATCAAAGCGCTTGATAATGAGAGTTTGCTATTAAATGACTCGGTGTGGCTGGTGGGGCGCTCAGATGATATTGATCGTACCAGACTGTCAGCCGAGGAGTTATTGACGCAAGTAAAGACAGACAAACCGGTGATATTTTTGGAGCATCGTCCTAGCGCGATGGATGAGGTCAGCGCCCTGCCAGTCGATTTGCATCTGTCTGGGCATACCCATGGTGGGCAGATATTTCCGTTAACGATATTGATGGATTGGTTGACACCACTAAACTATGGCAGCAAAAAAATAGACGATACGCAGTTTTTGGTGACCTCTGGTTATGGCATTGGTCCCGTACCATTTAGACTGGGTACGCGTTCTGAGATTTGGATAATTACGTTACAGTCTGGTATATGAGCCATTTAAATAAACAGTGTTACCCTAATGATAAAGCCTCTACCATATCTAAATGTTAGAGGCTTTTATTTGCTGTTAGGCTGGCTAATAGCTACTTTGCTCGTCTTGTCAGCTGAAAATACACTGCATGGCTGCCATCATACTCAAGGATTTTTCATGCGCTACGCATTTTTTATCACCATTTTTGTGCTATTGCAGCTGTTTAGTGTCGGTGCAGCTCTAAGCGTGCAATGGTGGTTACAGCCTTGGCAGACAGCAGGTTTGCAAACTTCGGTATGGGTTATTGTATTCGTTATTACCAACGGTTTGCTGCTACTCAGTGTCAATAGAGCATTTAAAAACAGCTATCGCTGGATCAGTGGTTGGATGTTAGTCATGCACTTTATGCTATTGACGGCTTTAGTTACCAGCCTATTTTATGGTGGATATTGGTTGGTCACATCGCTAACTGGTGATGCGCTCGCTACACCGGCTACCGTCGATTTTGGGCTGCGCATATTGGCATTGGCAGTGTTTATCGGGTTATTTGTTTACGCCTTATATAGTGCTTATGCGCCTGTGGTACGTGAGTTATCTGTTGATATTGATAAACCTTTGGCTAAGCCATTACGTATTGCGGTCGCTAGCGACTTACATATCGGGAGACTGTTTGGTAGCGGTGCAATAGATAGGCTGCATCATCTTATTGTGCAGCATAAAGCAGACATACTGCTGATGCCGGGCGATATCATGGATGACAATATACAGGCATTTACCAAATATAATATGGCGAAAAACTTGGCGGAGTTATGCAAAAGCCTGCCGTATGGTGTTTATGCAACGCTGGGCAATCATGATTTATACGGGCACGAGCAGCCGATTGTCCAAGCGTTGCGTGCTGCTGGCGTGCAGTTGTTAAATGATGAAGTAATCGGTATCGAGCATGAAGGTCAACCAATCTGGCTGGTTGGGCGTTTTGATAACCATAAAAGACAACGAGTAGCCACAACCGATCTACTGGCTCAAGTTGATACTACACAGCCAGTGATACTGCTAGATCATAGACCAAGTGATATTGCTGAGCACAGCCAAATGCCGATTGATTTACAGCTCTCAGGGCATACCTATAACGGTCAAATATTCCCCGCCAACTTCATTGTCAGTGCCATCAACCGCTTGGGTTATGGCTATGAAGCCATGGGCAAAGGACACTTTGTGGTGTCATCTGGTTACGGCTTTTGGGGCATTCCATTTCGCTTGGGTTCGCGCTCAGAGATTTGGCTGATCACTTTGAATGGTCAGGTTGAAGATAACGTTTAAGAAAGTAATATTTAAGAAAACAATGCTTAAAAAAACAATGCTTAAAAAAATAACGTTTAAATAGTGGCAGTACCATTATATTTTCTAAGTAAACTGGCACTCTCTTATACAACTATATTGATAACTATGCCGCTAATTGTGACTGGGTATTGATAACGTCACGCACAAAACTCGCAAACCCTTTAATAATATCGTCTGTTGCTTGTCCGATACCTTGATGAATACTCATAAAATGAATAAAACCATGCGGCGCACCAAGAATGGTATGAGTCTCGACTGCTATACCATGCACCTTTAATTGCTTTGCATAAGCAAATGCTTCATCACGTAATACGTCTAATTCTGCGGCGACAATATAAGTCGGGCATACTTTACTATTATCACCAAGCATCGGACAGTTAAGGATATGCTGGCGTGGCAAGGGGCTGTTATCCAAACAAGCAGCATCAAATACAGCCACATCGGCATGATCCAATAATAATCCCTCGCCATATAACTCCCAACTTGGATAATCCGTTTCGATATCCGTCACAGGATATAAAGGCATTTGTGCAAGTGGCTTTGGTAAGCGCTCTAATAAATCAAACATTTTTTGACCTGCAATGCCCAGATCTGACCATGCGATTTGCGAGGGGGCAGTGAGTTGTTGGGCAATCAAAGTGGACAATCCGCCGCCAGCACTATCGCCTGCTAGTACGATTCGCGAGGGTAAAGCGCCTAAGGTATGGCAATGCTCCGCCAGCCAAGCGTAGGCAGTGATACAGTCTTTTAATGCGGCTGGTGCTGGATGCTCAGGTGCTAAGCGATAATCAACACTGACTATCGGCCAGCCCGTTTGCTCACAAACCGCGTGGCAAAACTCATGATGGGTATTGACATCACCAATACAAAATCCACCCCCATGAAAATATAACAGCACTGTTTCATCAGAATTATGAGTATCCGCTTTTTTTAACCCTAAGCCATGAGAGCTGGCGTCTGATTGATAACAGCGAATGGTCATATCGCCATCATCAGCGTTGGCAATCACTTTGTCTTCCCAATACACAAGCTTCTGATTTTTTTTCGTAAATCGCTTCATGTTGCCGATGATATTGTCACTTACTTGCTGCCATACCTGCGGCGCTTGCATCGCCACGGCGTCAGCAGCGAACCTTGCGCGCAGCTCATGCATAGGTGTCAGCTCAAGAGGCGTTTTCAGCTTACTATTCACAGCGAGAATCAAACGTAGGTGAGCATCGGCGTGCAGGTATTGTTTTGAGGTAGGTCCTTTCAAATAACCAACCAAGCTCTCTAATAGTGGCGTTGGCAGATAGCCGACTCCTTTCATGGCATAGTGCAAGGTATGCGGCTGGCAAGTCGTCAACGGGTTATAGCTAAGCACTTTTTGTTTGACGGTCAAACGATTCTCTTGAGTGCCATTTTCTTTTCTTATACCCTTATCTATACGATCTGTTGATGCGAGTTTTATCGTCATCAGCGCTTTATTTAATAACGCGTTGATTGATAACACGGTTGATTTAGACATAACACTTCTCGTTGATGATTGTCAGTATGCGTTGTCATATATGAGCGTTCACTTTGACATGAGCCATACTATTTGTAGCAATAATAGAGTAATCAAAAATAAAGTTGAGTATTGTTTGGTAATGGCTTATGTACCAATGGTAAGTTTTTTGGAATAAGTACTGCTTTCTTGTAGCTTGTGTTAACGAACATGGATAGCCATTTACCACCTATGAAATTCTGTTTTGAGCACTTTAATCTAGATTTAGGCAATATTTGTTGTAAATTAGAAAAATTCCCTTGGCTTAGGCTTGAAATTTACCTCCATCACCTTTATCAAACAGCTAGTAGAAGGTACTTATAACAACAATGTGTAAGACGGGTTAATTATTTAATGAGAGCATAGTATCCCTAGCAAATAGTGAACTTGTTGCCTCTTATATAAATTGTCATTATTAAAATTCTAAGGAGCTATCATGAGCGAGCAAAATACCAACCACGAATCGCCTGAGCAAAATGTGGCGCATGACAATATTGAACACAGTGACAGTATTTTAGAAGAAACTATGAAAGAGTTTGATCCAAAGCATAACTCAGGTGAAGAGATGACCATCGACAATGAAATCGATCTAGACACCTTTAAAGCGCGCATCGCTGAGCTAGAAGGTGAAGTGAAGCAAGCTAAAGAAGTCACCGCCCGTGCCAATGCCGAAGCTTACAATGCACAGAAACGCATGGAGCAAGAGGCTGATAAGAGTAAGCGTTTTGCCTTGCAGAAATTTGCCAAAGAGCTATTAGAAGTGGTCGATAATTTAGAACGCGCCATTGAAAGCGCCCATGCCGATGACCCTGTTACAGAAGGGGTGAGACTGACGCACAAAGCGTTATTGGACGTATTAAATAAGAACGGCGTCGAAATGGTTGACCCACAAGGCGAGAAATTTAATGCTGATTTGCATGAAGCGGTGGGTATTGATGAAGAAGCCGAGGCTGATACTGTCGGTACTGTATTACAAAAAGGTTATAGCTTGAACGGTCGTTTATTACGCCCAGCCATGGTACGTGTTGGGCAGTAGTACTAAAAATTGGATTTTTAATGTGCTAAACCCTACTATTATTAAGGGTTTTCACAAAAAGTCACACGAAAGACAAATTTTGCATGATGATTGACTTGAAAAAATCCATAAGTAAACCGATATATATAGCAACAAGAGATCAACCACGGTCTGAATAGATAAATACTTAAAACAAATTAGGAGCAAATAATTATGGGTAAAGTAATTGGTATTGATTTAGGTACGACTAACTCGTGTGTCGCAGTGATGGAAGGTGACAAAGTCAAAGTCATCGAAAATGCTGAAGGTACTCGTACAACGCCATCTATCGTTGCTTATAAAAACGATGAAATTTTGGTGGGTCAGTCAGCCAAACGTCAAGCGGTCACCAATCCAAACAACACGTTGTTTGCGATTAAGCGTTTGATTGGTCGTCGTTTTGATGACAAAGTCGTGCAAAAAGACATCGGCATGGTACCTTACAAAATCGCCAAAGCAGATAACGGTGATGCATGGGTAGAAATTAACGGTAAAAAATTAGCACCACCACAGGTTTCTGCTGAAATCTTGAAAAAAATGAAAAAAACAGCAGAAGACTATCTTGGTGAAACTGTTACTGAAGCGGTTGTAACCGTACCAGCTTATTTTAATGACTCACAGCGTCAAGCAACAAAAGACGCGGGTAAAATTGCGGGTCTTGATGTAAAACGTATCATCAACGAACCAACAGCTGCGGCTCTTGCGTACGGTATGGACAAGAAGCAAGGCGATAGCACGGTTGCTGTTTATGACTTGGGTGGTGGTACTTTTGACGTATCAATCATCGAAATCGCTGACGTTGATGGCGAGCAGCAGTTTGAAGTTTTAGCAACCAATGGTGATACATTCCTTGGTGGTGAAGACTTTGACTCAGCATTGATTGATTATTTGGTTGATGAGTTCAAAAAAGACCAAGATGTCAATTTGAAAGGTGACTCATTGGCGATGCAGCGTCTAAAAGAAGCGGCAGAAAAAGCGAAAATTGAGTTATCAAGTGCGCAAAGTACTGAAGTGAACTTGCCTTATATTACTGCAGACAGCAATGGTCCTAAGCATTTGGTGGTCACTATCAGTCGCTCAAAACTTGAGAGCTTAACTGAAGAGTTGGTACAACGTACCATGGGTCCTTGTAAGATTGCCCTTGAAGATGCTGGCATAAAAATTGGTGACATCGATGATGTTATCTTAGTTGGTGGTCAGACTCGTATGCCACTGGTACAGCAAAAAGTACAAGAGTTCTTCGGTCAGGAGCCACGTAAAGATGTGAACCCTGATGAAGCAGTAGCGGCAGGGGCAGCGATTCAAGGCGCGGTATTGTCTGGTGAAAAAACAGACGTATTGTTACTTGATGTGACGCCACTAACGCTTGGTATCGAAACGATGGGTGGTGTCATGACACCAGTTATTGAGAAAAACACCATGATTCCTACTAAGAAATCACAGGTATTCTCAACGGCTGAAGACAACCAACCAGCTGTGACCATTCAGGTTTATCAAGGCGAGCGTAAAATCGCTAACCAAAATAAACAGCTTGGTCGTTTTGATTTGACGGATATTCCACCAGCACCACGTGGTCTACCGCAAATTGAAGTTACTTTTGACATCAATGCTGACGGTATCATGAATATCTCAGCAACTGACAAAGGTACGGGTAAAGCGCAAAGCATCCAGATCAAAGCAGATTCTGGCTTGACGGATGAAGAAATCGAGCAAATGGTTCGTGATGCAGAAGCCAATGCTGCAGAAGACGAAAAATTCGCTAACTTAGCGCAAGTTCGTAACGAAGCAGATGGTCGTATTCATGCGGTACAAAAAGCGTTGAAAGACGCTGAAGATAAGGTAACTGCTGAAGAGAAATCAACAGTAGAAGCTGCTATCTCTGAGCTTGAAGCGGTAATGAAAGAAGATGATCATGATGACATCAAAGCCAAGCTTGAAGCATTAGACAATGCCTTCTTGCCAGTTAGTCAGAAGATTTATGCTGATGCAGGCGCAGGTAGCGAGGGCATGGATCCAAGCCAGTTCCAACAAGGCGCGGACAATGCAGCAGATAGCAACCAAGCTGATGATGACGTCGTTGATGCTGAGTTTACTGAAGTAGACGAAGACAAAAAATAACTGTGATTTAGTAACTAAACGCAATTAAAACAAAAAACGCATCCTTCGGGGTGCGTTTTTTTATGACTGTTATTTATAAGAAATATCCTACCACTCTATATCTTATCTTCACAATTTAAAGGCACGCACTATCAGTACTTCATAAGTCAAATGAACGATAGGCTGACCGGCGTCATCTTGCGCCGAAAAATGTTGCCAATAATCAGACTCAAACTGTTGCAAGCGTGCCTTGGTCCACATAAAGGGCTGGGTGCTGTTGGCTTTTACTTGCGTCTGATTGGTCGATACGCCCGTCAACTTCATATGTTTTAGGGTGGCGTAAGGACTGGCAAACGGTAACTCGAAACGCTGAGTGGACAGTTCAATTTTCTCAAAACCAGCACTAATCAGTGCCAATCGCCACTCAATGATATCGGGATAGTGAAGACCCTGATCCGTTAGAGTCTTTATTTGCAAAAAGTTATTTGGCGTAAAAGTGTTAAACAGCAGTTGACCTCCAGCTCGCAAGCGGCGTGCTGATTGCGCAACAAAGTTTAAGGGATCATCAAACCATTGCACAGCATTGGCACTGATTATCAAGCTATGCTCATCCTCAAAGTCCATCGTTTCAGCATCGCCAATTGCTATGTCAGCATTGGGCAATATGGATTGTAAAGTAGCCGCTTGTTCAGCGCATAATTCATTGATCAGCCAATATTGACTTTGAATGTGTGCTGCGAGTAGACGGGTCATTTGACCAGTTCCTGCACCGACTTCAAGCACACTGTCGTGTTCAGTGTGGGTGAGTTTGTCTATTAAATATTGACAGACTTGCTGCTGAATATTGGCATGCTGGTCATAGTCGCTGGCATTGGCAAAATGACGAGCGATGGTTTGTTTTCTGGTGCTAAAGTTATCAGGCGTGGCGAGTGTTTTCATACGGTTTATTATATCCAAGTGAGCCAATTATCAATCGATAGCAGGACTGACGTCGCTGATGTATAACAACATGTTTATAATTGTTGTATCAGTTGTTCGCAGTCTTCATCTGTCAGCTTGGCGTTCATGACCAAACGGATACGAGCGGTGTTTGCAGGCACAGTGGGTGGCCTGATAGGCAGGGCATAAAAACCTGCTGCTTGCAATTGTTGTGCTTTGGCAAGCGTGCTGGCATTGTCGCCCAAGATGTAAGGCACAATCGGTGAGTCATAGTTTGGATGCCGGGTGTTCTGGGACACACGGTATCTTGGGTCGATGGCTTGACTAAGCTTGGTAGACAACCGCGCTAAATGCGCCCGTTGATTATTTAGCATTGGCATTTTTGCTAAAATAAATCGCGTCCATGCGTGATTGATAGGGGGTAGTGCAGTACTAAAAATTAGCGGACGCATGCGGTTAATTAGCCATTGCTTGACGACATCATCGCACATGATATAAGCACCCACCGAGGCAAACGCTTTACCGAAAGTACCGACCAAATAGTTAATATCAGCCAATGTCTGCGTTTCTTCCGCTAGTCCCAATCCTGTATGACCTAACACACCGATGGCATGAGCCTCATCGACATACAGTTCGATACGAGCATCGCTAGCTTTTAAGTGTACCAGTTGACATAAATCCGCACGATCACCATCCATACTAAAGATGCTCTCAGTGACAATAATGATGCGCTCAATGTCTGGCGCTGCTTGCTCAATAAACGTCGCCAAATGTTCATAATCATTGTGACGATAACGACGATAGCTGACAAGTTTGCTTTGGCTCAACCGCAACCCATCGATAATGCTGGCATGTACCAGTTTGTCAGCCAGAATAAGTGTTTTGACTGGCAACGCTGTGAGGGCGGGCAATATACCAAGATTGGCATGATAGCCGCTATTCAATACCAACACCGATTTTGAGACAGAGATATCACGTTTGCCGATAGCGGTTTGATACCATTCCTGCAACTCAGACTCTAGCGCTTGTAGCTGTGCATCATTTCCAGTGAGCAAGCGTGAGGACGTCGCACTCATTTTAGGCATTTGTGCGACTGATAGCGGTGTTAGTTGACTGAGAAATTCGTTTTGTAATTCGGTATCGCCGCCTAAGCCCAAATAATCGTTACTGGCGATATTGAGTAAGGTTTTACCCTCGCTAATAACGTATTGCCCATGATGTTGGAGATTGGGTAATTGACGATATTGTTGGGTGGCTTTGAGTACTGTAAGCGCTTCTTGTAGGCGGCTAGTTATACGTCCAGTCATTATTTTTACCTTAAAATATTCGGTTTCTCTTATTGTTTTATGCTTATTTCTGCTAGGAAGGCGATGAAATGAGTAGGGATTATTGCATAAACTCAGTGGTTGTAACAAAAGATTTCATATCTTTGCCTTTGTAACCCAAGCACTGATAAATACTTGCAAATCTTAACTCTCATACCATCAAACACTGACAGACGACTTGAAATAGTTTGTTACTATATACCCATCGTTAGCAAACAAGGCGATAGGGCTATAAAAGCCAATATAAATAGATAACTTGTTTGTCCAAATTGATTTTAAGGAGCTAATAATGAAAACGCTACAAAAAACGCTACTTGCACTAGCAGCTGGTTCTTTGTTAACTGTTGGCGCACAGGCCGCTACTTCTTATAGCAACGGTTACACTGGTCAGCCGTATGTCGGCGTAAAAGTCGGTCAGTTTGATCTAGATATCGACAATGCAGATGATCCAACTGCTTATGGTGTCTACGGTGGTTATAACTTCGATCAAAACTTTGGTGTCGAAGCAGAGTATGTAGGTTCAGATGATGCTGATTACAAAAATGGTGATCTTGATGCCAAAACTTATGGCGCATATGGTACGGCACGCTACCAGTTCCCAAATACTGGCTTATACGCTAAAGGTAAGCTAGGGGTTGCTAAAACTGAAGTAGAAGGTGATTACACCGTTGGTCCAGTTAAAGTTTCGAAATCTAGCAGCGACACAGGTCTTGCTGGTGGTGTAGGTCTTGGTTACTCAGTGAACCCTAACTTTGGTGTCGAAGCTGAATACTCAATGATGGACAGTGATGTCGATGCCAAACTACTTACTGTTGGCGCTCAGTTGAAGTTCTAAAGCCAAAACGATTTATCAGCTAAATGAGTGAGAGAAGATGGCAATAATAATTTTTTCTCATCCAGATACTTTACAGACAAATAATTAAAAATATAACCCTAGGGGAATACTATGAAAACTTTACAAAAAACGTTACTTGCATTAGCAGCTGGTTCTTTATTAAGCATGGGTGCACAAGCTGCCGTATCTTATGGCAACGGTTACACTGGTCAGCCATACGTTGGTGTAAAAGTCGGTCAGTTTGACCTAGATGTAAACGGTGCTGACAAGCCAACTGCTTATGGTGTCTATGGTGGTTACAACTTTGATCCTAACTTTGGTATCGAAGCAGAATATGTAGGTTCAGGCGATGCCGATTATTATAACGGTGATATCGATGCCAAGAGCTATGGCGCGTATGGTACTTATCGTTATCAGTTCCCAAATACTGCGCTATATGCCAAAGGTAAGCTAGGTGTTGCTAAGACTGAAATCGAAGGTAACTATATCGTTGAAGACTCTAATAGAAAAACCATTTCTAACGATGATACCAGTCTTGCAGGTGGTGTAGGCCTTGGTTATTCGGTTAACCCAAACTTCAGTGTTGAAGCTGAATATGACATGTTAGGTAGCGACGCAGATCTTATGACTGTTGGTGCTCAGCTAAAATTCTAAGTTTCTGATTAGCAGTATGATAACTAAAAAACGCACCCTTCGAGGTGCGTTTTTTTGTACGATAAAAAGCACTGTAAGCGTCATTAAAAAAGAGTGCATTCGAAATAAGGTTCTGTTAATATCTCGAATTCGACAATAGTTCAGCTAACTTATATGCTCTGTTATTTTCATTCAGATGGTATTTTTAGTTTTATTTAACAGGAAGATATATGAATACTTTACAAAAAGCTTTGATCGCCCTATCAGTTGGCTCTTTATTGAGTGTCAGCGCGCAAGCGGCAGTTAACTATGCAGGTCAGCCGTATGTTGGTGTAAAAGCTGGTAAGTTCATGGTAGATGCTGATGATCTAGATGATCCTACTGCTTATGGTATTTATGCTGGTTATAACTTTGATCCTAACTTTGGTGCTGAAGTTGAATATGTAGGCTCTAGTGACACTGATATTGATACAGGTACCAGACTTCTTAAGGGTGAATATGACCTTAAAACTTATGGTGCTTACGGTACTTACCGTTATCAATTCCCTAATACTGGTTTATATGCCAAAGGTAAGTTAGGGTTTGCTAAAGCTGAGATTGATGCGTCTTTAAGTGACGTACTTGGAAACACTATTAGTGAAAGCGATAGCGATAGTGGTGTTGCTGGTGGTATTGGTTTGGGTTATAACTTTAACCCTAGCATGAGCGTTGAAGCTGAATATGATTATGTCGCTGAAGATATTACTCTATTAACTTTAGGTGCTCACATTAAGTTTTAATAAGTTGATTAAAGAAAAAAGAAACGATCGCTTTGGCGGTCGTTTTTTTATGCTCTAAGTTTTAATATGTGTTTCTTACATTTTTCGAAGTATACACATCATATATTGATGATTTTTAAGAAATTACTAACACCAAAAATGTGCTACATTAAAAGTTAGAATGATAAAGATAGGGAATGTAGTGATGATGGAGATGCTGTGGATGATTGAACCTTGGCACTGGTTAGTCTTAGGTTTCATATTGCTGATCATTGAGATGTTTGTGCCGACATTCGCCAGCCTTTGGTTTGGTGCCGCTGCCATCATCGTTGCCGCGCTTTCGTGGCTATTGCCTATTTCTGTCTCTGTGCAAATTATTATTTGGTTGGTGCTTTCTGCCATATTCTTGCTGGCATGGTTCAAGTTTATTAAACCCTTATCAGTAGATCGCACCAAAGCAGGCTTGGGTGGTAGTGTTATCGTTGGTGAAACTGGCATGATTATCGTCCAGCCACAGCCAGATAGAGCGGGCACCGTCAGATTCAGTGTTCCTATTGTTGGGGCAGCGGAGTGGATGTGCCGCACTACGGGTGAGCCGGTGGCGGTCGGCGATCGAGTGGTGGTGACCGATATTGTCGGTAATGAGCTGATTGTGAGCAGTATGAAATCGCAGGCAGCGATTAATAAAGACATGCAATTATAATAATAAGGATGAATTATGGAAAGCTTTAGCATTGTCATGGTGGTTTTGGTTGCACTGGTTGTCTTTACGGTTTTCAAAGGCGTTCGAATCGTGCCACAAGGCTATAAGTGGGTGGTGCAGCGATTGGGCAAATATAGCCAAACACTAGAGCCAGGTCTCAACCTTATTATTCCTTTCGTTGATGATGTCGCTTATAAAGTGACGACCAAAGACATTGTTCTTGATATTCCCTCACAAGAGGTCATTACGCGAGACAACGTTGTTATCATTGCCAACGCCGTGGCGTATATCAATATCGTGCGCCCAGATAAGGCCGTTTATGGCATTGAAGATTATGAATATGGTATTCGTAATTTGGTGCAGACGTCACTACGTTCAATTATCGGTGAGATGGATCTTGATAGTGCATTATCTAGCCGTGATGAAATCAAAATGAAGCTAAAGCATGCGATATCAGAAGATATTGCGGACTGGGGTATCACCCTAAAGACAGTAGAAATTCAAGATATTAATCCATCGCAAACGATGCAAGCATCAATGGAAGAGCAGGCAGCGGCAGAGCGTCTGCGCCGTGCGACAGTAACTCGTGCTGATGGTCAAAAGCAAGCGGCTATCTTAGAGGCAGATGGACGTTTAGAGGCGTCACGTCGTGATGCCGAAGCACAAGTGGTATTGGCGAGAGGTTCTGAAGAGTCTATTCGCCTGATTACTAATGCAATGGGCGAGGAAGAGATGCCTATTGTCTACTTACTTGGTGAGCAATATATTAAGGCGATTCGTGAGCTGGCAGAGTCTGACAATGCAAAAATGGTGGTATTACCTGCTGATATCTTAAGTACCATCAAGGGTATGGTGGGTGATAAGCTTAAGGTTTAATCGGTCATGTATAGCCATGTGCTATAGCATTAACTCTTAAAATGGTCAGTGAGCTTATTAGGCGCTGGCTATTTTTTCGACTGTCAATTGTGCTGAACGCTACATCTAATAAATTACTCATATGGTTCGTTTAACAAGAATAAAATATATATCAGGGATAAAAAATGACGATAAAAAATATTAATACAGAAATCATTCAAATAAAAGACTTTATCCAAGGCACGGCACTACCTTATACCGTGCTAGATGATACGCATATCAATGCTGCGTATCCTGAGAGGAAGCTTGAGGTTAGAGGGGGTGGTTTCGGTTCAGATGCAGCGGCTCATCCAACCAATGCCAATCAATTTTATGTGCTCACCGATCGCGGTCCCAATGCGGATTTCGAAGGTAGTGCAGGCAAAGGTAAACAGTTTTTAGTACCTGACTATACACCGCGCATCGGACTGTTTGAGCTACAAGCAACTGGGCAAATTATTAAGATCAAAGAGATACTGCTAAAAGACGCAAATGGCAATCCTATCTCTGGGCTACCGAATCCACAAGCACTCGGCGGAACTAATGAAGTCCCTTACGATGTCGACGGCCAGCCGATGACCATTAATCCCAACCTACCTTTTGATGCAGTGACCAATCCTATCAAAAACGATATCAATGGTTTAGATCCTGAAGGTCTTGCTGCGCTCACAGATGGTAGTTTTTGGATCAGTGATGAGTATGGTCCTCATTTGGTTCATTACAATGCGCAGGGGGTGGAGATTGAGCGTATCAATGCCTTTGCGAGCGATGAGCGCAATAATGTGATGGCTAATGGTCAGCCGATTTTACTACCAGCAGAATTTATCAAACGTCGTGCAAATCGCGGTATGGAAGCATTAACGATTACTCCAGATCAGAGCACACTGGTGGGTATTATGGAGTCTTCTATGGACAACCCTGATCACTCAGGTCGTGTTTCTAGTTTGACGCGCATCGTCACTATCAATCTATACTCTGGTCAAATAGCACAGTATTTGTATCGTCTCGATCATGCTCACCA
Source organism: Psychrobacter sp. NC44 (assembly GCF_904846655.1). NCBI lineage: Bacteria > Pseudomonadati > Pseudomonadota > Gammaproteobacteria > Moraxellales > Moraxellaceae > Psychrobacter > Psychrobacter sp. NC44. The sequence goes on from NZ_CAJHBN010000014.1 coordinate 50,361, forward strand.
TGTGACTTCGGGTATCGTTGCGATTAACAATCACGAGTTTTATTTGATTGAACATGATCGCAAGTTTCCGCTGCAAGACAAGTCTGCGCAAAAGCTCATTTATAAAATTGATCTCTCGCAGGCGACTGATATTGAGAATATTTTAAATACAGATAATATCAAGCAAGATCATGTATTGGGTTTAACGATTAATGAACAAACGCTGGAGCAGCTTATTGCAGCCGATGAAAAAAATTGGCAATTGCTGAAGGAATTGGCAATCAAACCAGTCAAGAAAACCTTGGCAGTCGACGTTCTCGCAACTGTAGAGTATCCACATGATAAGTTAGAAGGTTTATGGTTGCGTCAAGATGGCTCATTGGGTCTACTGAATGACGATGACTTTGCGATGACGGATTCAATGATTGCCAACGCTAAAAGCACAATCGAGCAAAAATATTTGGACAGTGAAAAAACAATAGAAGATGCAAATAGGCTATATATGGTGATGCCTTCTGAATGTGGTGATGGCTACTGAGTAGGCTAGGGCATGTCCTCAATTCAATTGATCATATCTAAACGGACAAAAAATGGCTAAATTTTGCCAAACATCGTTAAATAGCTGGTTAATATCCCGATATTATCTGTGCTATTTTCCTCGTTTGACTGCAATTTATCTCATTTTTATCACCATTTTTGAAATGAGGACACGCCCTAGAGGTATTTTTCGTCAATCATCAGCTTTATTAAACACCGTAAAAAAGACCTCGATTAAGGTCTTTTTTATGACTGCTTTTAATGTATGGAATCACTCAATCAGATAACTTTTGAGAAACGATTCTTATGTTTTTTCTCAAGATACTCATCAAATACCATGGCGACGTTACGACCTAACAATCGACCTTTTGGTAGCACGCGAATGCCAGCCGCGTCCATATCGATGAGCTTGTCTTCTTGCATGGCGCCAAGCTGTTGAATCTCATTGATAAAGTAAGTGATGGCATCGATACCAAATTTTTGATTGACGTCTTTAAAGTCGATATAGTCGTGACAGAGTAGATTCATAATCACATATTCACGCAAGCGATCTTTGATAGATGTTTTGATGACTTTTACTGCAGGCATGGCAGCCGAGTTACTTTGTGCAGCATCGATGCTCGCTTGATAAACTGATAAATCTGTATCATTTTGCAAAATATAGCGGGTATTGGCATTGGCAATTTGACTGATAGAGGAGACGCCGAAGCCCAATAAATCACAATCGCCCATGATGGTATAACCTTGAAAGTTACGATGCAGTTTGCCCTCACGCTGCGCCACGGCTAATTCATCATCAGGCTTGGCGAAGTGATCAATACCGATATATTGATAGCCAGCTTCGGTCAGCGTATTGATGCTATTGCCAAGCATTGTAAGCTTGGCTGCTGGGTCTGGTAAATCGGCTTCTTTAATCTGGCGCTGGGCCTTAAAACGTTCTGGCAAGTGTGCGTAATTGAATACTGACAAGCGATCCGGCGACATCTCGATGATACGGCGCACCGTTTTATCTAAGGTTGCGGGTGTTTGATGCGGCAAGCCATAAATCAGGTCGATATTGATAGAGTGAAAACCTAGATCCCGCGCCTCATTTAACACATTTTCAATGAGCTCTGCTGAATGTACACGGTTGACGGCGATTTGTACCGTTTCATCGAGGTCTTGTACACCTAAACTGACACGGTTAAAGCCAAGGTTACGCAATACTTTTAACGTCTCGCCACTCAGCTCACGTGGGTCAATTTCAATAGAGTAATCGCCTTTGTCTTCAGGTAAGAATTCAAACTGAGTTTGTAAAAACTGCCACAGTTGAACCATTTCTTCATCACGCAAAAATGTTGGCGTACCCCCACCCAAATGCAGCTGTTTAACGAGGGGTTTACTACTACCTTCTGGGACAGATAGCAGGCGGCGTTTGTGCTTAATCTCAGCGATTAAATACTGCAAATAATCGCCTGAGTCGCTATTTTTCTTGGTGATAATTTTATTGCAAGCGCAGTAATAGCAGAGGTGACGACAAAAAGGAATATGAAAATATAAAGACAGTGGTGCACGAGCTTCACGGTTCTGAAGGATCTTTGCCTCAAGACCATCAGAGATGGGTGAGAACTCTAAAGCGGTCGGATAGGAGGTATAACGTGGTCCTGAACGATTGTATTTATTAATAATAGCTTCATCAAAGGCAGGTAGCTGCTTACTCATCATACTGCCACGCGTACTGGCATAAGGACTTTCTGATTGCATAACAGGGCGTGTCGTGGTCGGTTGCTCTCCTGCACGATTGTAAGGTTGCTGAGTATTTGATTCTGAATGTTCTGTCATGCGGTACTCCTCGTTTTGACCTTGAGTATTACTGTTCTTACATCTCTAACGACCAAATATTTAAAAGCCAGTAGGTGTTTGATAGATCGTTAATAACCATAATAACTTTGTTATCAATAATAATTTTCACAGCGCTATATGCTGCTAAAGTTATAGCCATCAATAAGCACTAGTATAACAAATCCTTGTTTGCAGTGGGGTGGTCGGCGAGTTTTCTTACATGCAAACTGTCTATGATAAGTCCATTTGGTTTTGGCAATTATACTCATACCCCTCTTGCGGTTAGCTGGCTAAGTGCTGGCATCATGATGCATCGACGATATTCAAACAGACTGCTTCCATAAAGTAAAAAAGACCTCAGCATATATCTGAGGTCTTTTTATCACTAATTTAAGTTATCACTAATTTAAATTATCATTAATTTAAGTTACGTCAAACTTATTCTTTTAGCTGAATTTTATTGCCAACGGCTTGCTTGCTAACGTCACTAGCATTGAAGGGTAAACGAATCCATTCTTTAGCTGAGTAGCGACGACTCTGGTCACGATGGAATGGTCGAGTAGTATCAGAAGCTTGTGAGTAACCTAATAAGGCTTCTGCTACAGGGCCACCGTTATCAAAGGTAACGCTTTGCATATATGTCGGACCAAAATTAATGAGGTAGTTTGCGCCATCATTAGCGCTTGTGCCTCTCGTTTCTGCAACATTGAATACACCTTCACGACCAAAGCCACCATGCATAGCAATACGCTCGTCGTTTTTACTAGCATCAACGATATACTGCAAATCAGATAAAGACGCATCAAGAGCGATGTTTTTATCTTGGAAGAACTTAATGGAATCTCCTAAAGCAGTACGTGTATCCGCACTAATAATTAAACCACGAGGCGTATTGACTGGGTCTTTTGCATCAAATTTAACACTGAATATCGTATCCGTCGTTTCATTAAAGTCCACATTACGCCAAAACTCTCTAAAGACATGAGCACCTTTGCTATCTAAATTATTACGACGATCCCAATTACTCAAGATATTACAAGCATTGGTTGCATCAATAGTAGAGCCACCCGTCAAAGGCATGCTAGCATTCGCTCGACAATCTGCTAGTACGTCGTCGAGTACCAACTCAGCGACATAACTGCGGTTACCATAGACGACCTCTTGCATATTGTTTAAATTGAACTTAGTACCGCCTAAGTTATCTTTATTACTGAATCGATCTTGTATTTGAACCAGTCCCATACGTGAGCGCATAAGCAATGGAACACCAGCTGCTGGACTAGCACCTAAGAAGGGGGCTAAACGACGACGTAGGAGCGGTGAAAATCCAGTCAGTGGTTGCTCTAAATTGCTTAACCAATAGCTATCATTTGAGTTAGCAACATAATCATCGCGGATCAAGAAAGGTAAGTTTGAGCGCCCAAAAATACCTGCTTGCGGTGAGTCTGTATCAACTCCCCATTCACAGGCAGCGGTACTACCATTCAGTGCTGGCAAGTCAGAGGCAATTAACGCACCAAGGAAGGGGCCAGATGCAGCACTACTACAAGCTTCAAGCTTAGTTTTGGTCACATTTGGTACGGTTGAGATGTCAGCATAGAGTGCCTTACCATTACGGTCGGTAGCAATAGTATTAACAAATCCAAGACCAAGGACGCTTTGCATTCTATCGACTAAGTCCTCAACGCTTGTAGCCTTATTCATACTACGCCACTGATTGAGTGCTCTTGGGTTTTCAGAGGCGGCATCACGAATAGTATAAGCTAGATTATTAGCGCCCCATGCTGGTAATTGACCATTGAGTAAATTGACCGCTAACATAGGTCCATATTGTGAGACATAAATATTGTGAACCTGCGTCTGATTATTTGGTAGCTGAATAGTGACAGGAACGGTTTCGATATCACGCTGCTCAGTCACACCAGCGCTATTAATATAATTGTATTTGAGAGGATCTCCATCAACTAAGCTAAGCTGATAAAGCGTAAAACGTTTGGCAGTGGATACGGTATGGCTCCAAGCCACGTCTTTATTAAAACCGATGTTAGGGAAAGGCTGACCTTGTTGAGCCGCGCCCATCACATCCAGCTCACCTGGCATCGTTAAGTGAAACTGATAGAAGCGTTGGACGCCATCCCATGGCTCATGCGGATTGCCATACATGACCCCGCTATTAGTACCAGTCACCTCCTTACCAAAGGCATAGGCATTACTACCGCCACTCATCGCATTAATCGTATCCATATTGAATGCAGGTGCTGACTCTACGACAGGGTTTGCGACTGGAACACTACGCATTCTTGAGCTACCCTGAACGCCAGCAATAGAGGGCGGTGCCGCTGCTACAATGGGACCGACAAAATTAGATAAGCCACCACGTAGATTGGCTTTACCGTAGACCGTCAATAAATCATCGAGAGTAATCTCTCGTACCCATTCAGCATTGGCACAAGCAGGATCGATATTGGCCACGCCTTTATCACGTAGATAACGGCTATAGCCTGCTGCATAACCTGTCACAGCATCAATGACTTCAGGGTCTTGAGCTGCTAAAAATTCAGCTTTTCGCTTGTCAGTGTTGTACCACGTATAAAAAGCATCGCTAGCCAAATTACCGTCAGTGCCTAGATACAGCATACTCTGACCGCTAGCGACTACAACTTCACGCGCTAGTGAGCAGAAATTATCTTCTGCGAATGCATAACCGACGCCATAACCCAGACCTTTGTAATCCTTTGCGGTGATGTGCGGTATACCGAACTCAGTGCGCTGAATATCGGCTTCATAATTAATGGAAGGGGATATGACATCATCGTCATTGAAACTATTGTCGCTGTCTGAGCAGCCGAATAGTCCTAAGGATACTGCTACTGTCAGTAGCGTGAGTGTGGGCACACGCCGATTATGCATCTTTATGCTCATAAGCTTATCCATCCATGGTAGTAGGTATTATATAAAGTAGGTGTTATATAAATCTGCAGCAAAAAGCCGCCAGCAAACTTTATATGATCAATAAAATCCTTTTATTGCCAATACTCTTGCTAATCTTTAATGCTTTGTAGCGCGATTAAAATTATCCAATACGTTAATAACATGGTTAACAGGCGTGAGAATCTTTGGATAATCTTTGGGGCAGCATAGCCGAATAAGACTGAGCGAAAGAGCATCCGTTTATCATATAACAACTGTTGATAATTATGCTAGTAAATAAAATGAGACAATAAAACACGACATTTGCGCACTGATACATAATACTTTATGATCAATTATTCCCTATATTAGGAAAATGCTGATGTCGTTTGCCCAAGTCTATACCCGTTCAGTCGTCGGACTGCATGCGCCCAAGGTCATTATTGAGGTGCATCTGTCACAAGGGTTGCCAGCATTGACCATCGTCGGTTTGCCGGAGGCGGCGGTACGTGAAAGCAAAGACCGTGTACGCTCTGCGATTCTGAACTCTGGCTTTCAATTTCCTAATCGTCGTCTTACTATCAATTTAGCCCCCGCTGATTTGCCTAAAGATGGTGCACGTCTTGATTTACCGATTGCCATCGGAATCTTGGCAGCCAGTGATCAATTGGATCCAGAAGTATTATCAGGGTTTGAGTTTATCGGGGAGTTAGCGCTCAATGGGAATTTACGGCAAGTGACAGGCAGCTTAGCGGTGGCACGAGCGATCAAAGCTGAGGCGCTGGCGTCCAAAGTATTGCAGGTGGCAAATATCACTGAACAGGAGCTGATCGAGCCACGGCAAAAACCACAAACACCGCAGCTTATCGTACCGATTGATAATGGTGCTGAGGCTAGCCGTGTGGATGGCGTGACGATACTAGCCGCGCAAAGCTTAAAGACAGTTTGTGAGCACTTACAGTCGTTAGCGAACCCAAGCGCAGCCTATGAATCTTTGGACGTTGTACAACCGAGTCCAGCACAGCAGCAAGTTGGCTATCAAGTGGATTTGGCTGATGTCAAAGGACAGCATCATGCACGGCGCGCGCTAGAGATTGCCGCTGCTGGTGGTCATTCGCTGTTATTTACAGGGCCACCCGGCTCAGGCAAGACGTTAATGGCGTCACGGCTACCGACCATATTGCCGGATTTGAGTGCTGAGGATGCGTTAGAAGTTGCCAGTACTTATTCAGTGGCAGACAGCGATTACGATTATGGGACAAGACCGTTTAGGCAGGTTCATCACACTATATCAGCCGTGGCTTTGGTGGGTGGTGGCTCACGACCAAAACCGGGTGAAATTACCCTTGCCAATAAAGGCGTATTATTCCTTGACGAATTGCCAGAGTTTGATCGGAGTGTGCTTGAGGTATTGCGTCAGCCGTTAGAAGCCAAGCAAATCACTATTAGCCGTGCCAATTCGCAGATGACTTTTCCGGCAAATTTCCAATTGGTCACTGCCATGAATCCATGCCCATGCGGCTATGATGGCGATACCTCAGGGCGTTGTCGCTGTCGACCTGAGCAGATTAAACGTTACCAAGATAAACTATCAGGTCCACTGCTTGATCGCATTGATTTGCATATCACGGTGCCTGCATTACCGATTGCAGATTTGCAAAATGCTCAAGCTGGCGAAACCTCCGAACAAGTGCGCGTTCGAGTTATTGCTGCACATAAACATCAGATGCAGCGGCAACAAAAGGTCAATAATGAGCTTAGCCCTAGCGAGATTGATAAATATATCCAACTAGGAGAGGGCGAACAGCAACTATTACAGCTCGCTCAGCAGCGCCTAAATCTATCGGCACGCGGTTATCATCGAGTATTGCGAGTGGCGCGTACCATTGCTGATTTGGCTGACAGTATCGATATTACAAGCGCTCATGTGTCTGAGGCGCTGAGCTATCGGAGCAAATAATGATTTCAAAGAATGGCTTAAATGAATCATTCTAAGGTTCAAGTTTTAGCTGTCTATCGTATAATTTTTGAAAAAATATTCTACCAATGCCGCAAAATCATCAAAGGCTTCGGTGGGGTTTAGCTCACGGATATCTTGTCCATAATTATAACCATAAGACAGCCCGAAAGTATCCATATTAGCATTTTGTCCGGCTAAGATATCGTTTCTAGAATCGCCAATCATCACAGCTTGTTCTGGAGTGACGTTCAACGCTTTACAGACATGCAGTAGCGGTGCTGGATCAGGCTTTTTAGTTGAGAGACTATCACCGCCTAATACTTCACTGAATAAGTCCTGCCAGCCAAAGGATTGCAATATTTTCGGCACAAAACGAATCGGCTTATTGGTCACTAGCGCCAGCGTAAATCCTGCTGCTTTTAGCTTTTTTAGTCCGCTATCGACATCTGGGTAAGCAACGGTTTTGCTACCACTGAGATTTTTGTAAGCCTCAAAAAACAGGTGCTCTGCGTAATTGGCTTCCTCGACCGTCAACTCGCCTTCTAACACTTCTACCTTACCTGCTAGTGCGCGCTCGACCAGCATTCTTGAGCCATTACCGATCCAATTACGTATGGTGCTAATCGGATAGGTTTCTTTACCAAGTGTCGTTAACATTGCGTTAGTTGCATCCGCCAAATCTGGCACACTATCAATGAGCGTTCCATCGAAATCAAAAATCAAAAGTTGCTTAATATCTACAGTCATTATTATTTACCCACGCTAGCAATTTGATACTTTTTTGGAGTATTAGCTCCAAGCCCTCATTACCTTAGCACAGCAAATCATGAATTCAATTATTTAACAGTCTGTCATTATAAGTATTTCTATCTTTTCAGGCTGAGGATAATTTTTATTGATATATTTTATGCTTATTCAACCTCTTTATAACGTTCGCGATGCTCGGCTTTCATTCTTAAATAATCTTCGTTCTCACGACACTCGTCCCATTTCTGTTTAAATATGCGCGCTGACTCTGCTTTGACTGGGTCTTCGATTTGTCGTGGCAATTCTTCACGACCATGTGCGCCGCTCTGACCTTTTTTATCATCAGGAACAGCGCCCTTGTATTTTTTGCCGCCTTTGTGATTGGCATAACGACGGGCGCGGGTATAGCCCATTTGAATAAATTTGCGCGCCATATCTGCACCGACAAAGTCATCGGCCGCCAGATAATCTAAAAACATCTGATAAATTGTCTCGCTGCTCTCAAGCGCAATATCAGGGGTCGCAAAGCGCCAGTGTGGCAGGATTTCAGACTTATACGGCTCTACCAATAATACGCCTTGCTCGCCGCGACCGACCCGATATAGCTCGGGCTGCGCGCGCAAATCTAGGTTTTTATAATCCAAATCGTAATCGAACGCTCTCATCGCTTTTCCCTATTGGTATTCGTCATCTGTCAAATTTATCATTATCAATACTATCGAGTATACTGAGCGCCGCTGTCTAAAAAACAGCACAAAAATGTTATGCAACCGTGACAGTAAGCGTTTAGCATGAGAAGCGTAGCGAATAGAATCAATCATTGAGCAGGTCTGAGTAGGTTAAAGTTATGACAGTTAATAAAAACATCCTTAATAGAATCAATCTAGCTGGCTCGACTGTTACGATGTCGTTAAAAAGTATATTTGTGATATCGGCGCTGCTGCTCATCAGCGTATTAAGCACCAATGCTGCCCATAGCGCATGGTTTGAGCAGTTGATTCCGCAAGGAGAAACTTATACGGTACGTGAGATAGATCGTGATTTGGCGTTCGTGATTGATGGTTTCATTTATGATGCGCGCACGTCTTGCTTTTTAGCAGTGGGCGATAGAGTGATATTTTTTGAAGGGCGTCATGGTATCGATTACCGCGCGACGGTTTATGATTTAGACTCGCGTGAACGTTGCGAGGTGTTATTAAGAAGACGTTTGTCATGAGCTATTAGACTTATTTCAGAACAGGATATAAGCATAAAAAAAGCCCCAAACATTGCTGTTCGGGGCTTTTTAGAATGCTTAAACGAATGGTGGCTCGAGGCAGGTTCGAACTGCCGACACACGGATTTTCAATCCGTTGCTCTACCGACTGAGCTATCGAGCCGTCTTCGTTGAGGCGCTATTAAACTAAATATAGGCGTTGCTGTCAAGTAGTTTTTGCATAATAGAAGATAAAAGACGATAAATAATCAAATATTGGCAAAATTAACAGTTTTTACTCTCGATTTAGTTTTTAACACGCAGTAAATCATACTCGCTCATAATACGATGGATATCCGCATCGACAGGGACAAATTGACGTACGCCTTTTTTTACTTCGGCATCATAGACCAGTTTAATAAACTTAGCATCGATAGCGCGACCGCGATTTTGTGGATGTACCGTTAAATATTGCAGACGCTTGGCGTCGGTTTGCCCATCATCAAAACAGGCAACTGCAGCGATAGGCTTGTCATTGAACATACCGACATACAGACATTGCCCGCGCTTAAAACCCTGCTCAATGATATTTAATACCTCGATACCATCAGGCTGCGCGTCATCGCTATCGTATAATGCCTGCAAGCGCTCTGCTAGCTCATTGTCGCGCGCAGGTTTTTTGATAAGTGGTGCATCCAAGCTATTAATGGCGATCGCTTCTAAAGGCATAGCAGTTCCTATAAACAGAGAGTTTCTATCGTATAAAGTAGCAGTATGACACAGCACAAAGTTATAACACGGCAAAAAGTCATAGAAAGTGGGCTGTAGAATATGATATCTAAAAGTCAGTGCAAGTCATGATTAATAATACTGAACACACTATTTTAGCAGAATGAGGTAATTTTGTGCGTGGTTTGCCGCTTGGTCGTGGCAGTAAATGTTAGGGTTTGCTATGATGAGGCTAGATGATATTTAGTACGTACAAACCCTAATACCTTGATATCTTTTGTATATATCATTTTCTAATACATTTTTTGCTAGCGCTGACCCAGACACTAGTAAAATATTTAGACATGTTTCGCCTTATTTATTGATCGCTTTTCACTGATAAAAACTGATAGAGAGTAGCCATGACAGCCAATGCAATGACGACTGCTGATACACCTGAGCAAAATGCACCAAAAAACCTAAATCTACATGGTCGCCCTGAACGTATTGCGACCGTTGAGCGCATTACTGCTGAGACCCAAGTGACTTGTACTGTCAATCTTGATGGTACGGGTCAAGGGGTTGTAGATACTGGCGTGCCGTTTTTGGATCATATGATTGATCAAATCAAGCGTCACGGTTTGTTTGACTTAGAGATTAAATGCAACGGTGACACCTTTATCGATGACCATCATAGCGTTGAAGACACTGGTATTACCCTTGGACAAGCATTTAACAAGGCATTGGGCGACAAAAAAGGCATTCGTCGTTATGGGCATTTTTATGCACCGCTTGATGAGGCATTAACCCGCGCTGTCGTCGATCTATCAGGACGTCCGGGTTTACACATGGACATTCCCTTTACCCGTTCGCATGTCGGTAATTTCGATGTTGATTTGTTCAGTGAGTTTTTCTATGGTTTCGTCAATCATTCTTGGATGACGGTGCATTTAGACAATCTCAAAGGCAAAAACAGCCATCATCAAATCGAATCAACCTTTAAGGCTTTTGCTCGCGCCCTACGTATGGCTTGTGAATATGATGAGCGTGCACTTAATACGCTACCATCGACTAAAGAGGCGTTTTAATGGCTAAAGTAACCAAAATAGCGCTACTAGATTATGGCATGGGTAATTTGCATTCCGCCAGTAAAGCCTTGTCAGTGGTAGGGGCAGAAGTCTCTATCACCAATGATCCTAAGGTTGTCGCTGCGGCAGACAAGATTGTCTTCCCCGGTGTCGGTGCGATGCGTGACTGTATCGCTGGCATGCATGAAGCAGGGATTGATGACGTCATACGCCATGCGGTGTTTAATAAGCCCGTTATGGCTATTTGTGTGGGCATGCAGGCATTGTTTGAGCAGTCCGCTGAAAATGGTGGTACAGACTGCTTGGGTATCTTAAACGGCACTGTAGAAGCATTTGACCCGATGTGGAAGGATCAGCAGGGCGCTACCATCAAAGTACCGCATATGGGTTGGAATACCATTAGCGGTATGGATTTTGACCACCCATTGTGGCAGGGTATTGATGACAATGCGCATTTTTACTTTGTGCATAGCTATTATTGCGAGCCTACTAACAGCTCACAAGTGGCAGCGATATGTGACTATGGTCAACCGTTTTGTGCCAGTGTCATCCAAGACAATTTATTTGCCACCCAGTTTCACCCAGAAAAAAGTCATACTGCTGGCTTGCAGTTGTTGAAAAATTTCGTCGAGTGGAATGTGTAAGTAGGCGATAAACGTGAAGTGAATATTTAATTTAGTAGAAGGTAGATTATCCATAATATAATCTGCCTTTTTTATGCTCAGCCATCACTTTGTAGCTGCCACTCTTTAACTATTATAGTTTAGCCATCATGGTTTAGTGATACTCTCAGTCGTTTTCTACTTGCTTATATTTGGAATACTCTAGTGGATTTTACCGCTTTTAAAATCAATGTTATTGAAGTATCTGGCCTTGCCAAAGACGCCTTACATATCTATGTCGGCGTCGGCATCTATCTTTTGTGTTTGCTTGTGCTGCGTCCTATCGTTAAAAAGCAAAGCATCAGATCATTCATGGCTTTAGTCGTCGTGACGGGCATTGCCTTATTGGGCGAGTATTTAGATAATCGAAATACGATTGAAGCATCAGGCATGGCTGGCTTAAGCCACGAACAGCTGGTCGCAAGCCTCCGCGATTTGATCAATACGTGCCTGCTGCCTTACGTGCTCTATGCATTGAATAAGTGGACGACACTCTTTCAGGCATCCATCAATAAGCCTAAATCATTGACCAAGCGCCATAAAAAAACGGACTATTAATCAGCCCGTTTTTTTTGTTTTGCTATTCGAGTTTATGATGGTTCTATTCACAAAAATTAGAGCAGCAAGAAAAACTCGTGTAAGTACTAGGTATGGTAGGCTAAACGAGTTTGACACCGCTAATCTTATTTTTTGGCTTCATCATACAACTCACGAACCACTTCACCAATCGCTGCAATACCATCAGTCAGCGTCTGCTCATCAGCGGCGATACTCATACGAATACATTCATGCGCATGCTGATAATCGCTGACATCGACACCAGGGAAGAAATACTGACTTGGCACAATGAGCGTACCTTTTTCTTTTAAAATCTCGTACAGCTTAACCGTGGTAATCGGTAAGTCTTTAAACCATAACCATAAGAAAATCGCGCCTTCAGGCTTATGAATCATCAACGGATAATCACCCAATGCTTCTTTTAACAGCTTCACGGCAAGGGTCGCCTGCTTTTGATAAAACGGCTTAATCTCGTTATCGGCTAACTGCTTGATACGGTCATTTTCTACCAATGGCGTGGCAATCGCTGCACCAAAGCGTGTCGGTGCTAGATTCACCACCGCATTCATCGCGCTGACCGCTTCAATCACTTTCGCATCGGCAACGATAATACCCGTACGCATACCTGGCAGGCCAATTTTAGACAGGCTAAAGCACAGAATCGTATTGTTATCCCACGTCAAATGCGCGTCTGAATAGATGATATTAGGGAAGGGCATACCGTAGGCATTATCGATGATAAGCGGTATGTCATAACGTTTGGCAATCTCGGTCAAATGCGCCATTTCGTCATCAGTTAGCACGTTGCCAGTCGGGTTGGTCGGGCGTGAGCAGCAAATCGCGCCGATACGGCCTTCTTTTAGCGCTGGCAAGTTCTCTAACGCCTCAAAATCCACACGATATTTAAAAAAGCCTTCTTCGCCATCGTGCGTCACTTCATCGATATGCGGCAATACGGCTGCGAAATGCTGACCTTCCACATGCACATCGCTATAGCCAATATACTCAGGAGTCAATGGCAGTAGAATGGATTTGTCGACAGATTGGTTCTGCTCATCAGTGAACGCACCACCAAATAGATTAAACAGGTAGAAAAACGCATTTTGTGAGCCATTGGTCAGGGCGATGTTGTCCGCTGTGAGGTTCCAATCATAATGACGGTTAAAGAAGCCAACCAACGCATCGATAAAGGCGGCATCACCCTGCGGATTAGAGTAGTTTGCCATGCTGATAATCGCGCTACTGTTGGGTACGCCTGCGTCGTTATCAACACCAAGCGCCTTATACGTCTCCAAAAATAGCTCATTGACGGCATCAATTTTGGCAGGGTTACCACCGCCCAGCATGTTGACTGGCTGATCGCTTTTTAGCGCGTCGCCCAGATCATCCATCAATTGTGAGATGCCAGTGGGCTGGGTGAATTTTTGACCGAACTTTGAGAATTTCATAAGACTACCATGCTGTTTTGGAGGATGTTGTAAGAAGGGATTTGATTGATAAAAGTTAGGCTAGTATAGCAAATGAGGGCTAGGTAATCCCCTCAATAAATAAGCAAACTGTATGGCTGATATTGGTTTATATGCTTATACGTTCTGTGAAGCAAAAAAACGCCTTCTAGGGGAATAGAAGGCGTTTTGGTTTAGGATTTTTAGCTAATCTAGTCATCCGTTCATATCTTATAGTCCCATTGGCGAGGTGACTTAGAGGCTGATAGCGTTTCTGTTGACTCGATAACCCTCTCAGCTAAGTCCTTAGTATAGGCAGAATGCTTCGCATACACTTATTATTGCAATGATGTTTAAAGAATTAGAAAAGACTCTAAAGAAGTTTCTTTTGACAAATAAAGGGGATGTTTAGGCTGATTATTTTTAGTCTTTCCAAAGCAGAAATATTCTTCTCGATATTGTCTGATTAACTTAAGTACATCTATATCACGTGATTCATGACTCCCGTGATTACCCCAGCATAAAATTGTTTTGTTTGTTCGAGCGATAGCATCTATAATATAAGCATTATTTTTTTCACCTATAGGATTAATAAACTCTTTCATTGCTTTGGGCGATGTCGAGCGGTAAGCAAATAGATTTACTAAAATCAAACCATCAAAGCCTAGAGCTTTGCTAAAGTTCATGCATCTTACTAGAGTAGGATCATCTTTGTTCGCATCCGCGGTAGAAGGGTTTAGACCTATAAGTGATACTAGATTTTTGCCATCTGGATTCCATTTTCGTATTAAATCGTACCGATATTGGTCACAAGTCGAGATAGTGGCTTGTTTCAACATAATTTATAAACCTATAGATAACGGGTAAATTCATGAATATTCAAGATAAAAGCTTGAAATTCGACTTTAAAGAGCTTGGTTTATACCAAGTCAGACAATATGAGCATGATATATCCTATCATGCAGATATTGTAGCTTTAGGCTTGGTTAGAAGACTGACTCACGTCGCACTTCATTTATCTAAATATGCTTACGGCATCTCATTACCTAGACACCATGAAAAGTTTCAAAAGGATTATACAGATTCTTTTGTGATGATTGTATCAGGCGCTAATCTACTTGATATAGATTTATCAGAAGTTAATAAACGTAATAATTTTGTAGAAGGTGGGTTTTTATCCAACTATTTATATTTTTCCTCAATTTTTAGTAAAAGTTGTGAATCATATGATCACTTCGAGAAACACAGTTTTCATCAAAGTTGGGAAGAGTCTATATGTAATCTGTTCGAACTATTTGAACAGGACTCAATTCAACATAATATTAGTTTGATAAAAGATGCTAACAAGCGCTTAGATGAAGTTGAAAGTAAGATAAACTCCAAGAATGTAGTCTACAGTATCAAAAAAAAATTGAGAGTATAAATTGAGCTTCTGGTCTACACAAACAATAATACAGCGTAATTCACTATTATCTGACTTAGATAATAATAAACCGTTAATATCAAATTTCCAAGAGGAAAGAGTAAAAGAGGCTTCATATACACTTACTGTAGGTAGTGAAGTATTCGTAACATCTAGTCCCAAGATTAAACTAGATAAAGTTGAAAAACTTAATATTAAGAAAGGTATTTGCTATATACCTCCAGGGCAATTTGCTTATCTTATAACTGATGAAGAAATTAATATACCTAGAGATTGTTTAGCTTTTATATCTATGAAGTTCTCTACTAAAGCATCTGGCTTAGTAAATGTTTCTGGTTTCCACGTAGATCCTGGTTATTCAGGAAAGATTATATTTGCTGTTTATAATGCTGGTGTAAAAAGAATTCCTATACGTCAAGGCATGGGCATATTCTCAATTTGGTTTAGCAATTTAGATTTTGAAGATGATAAGCCAAAAGATAACGAAAAAGGTTTTGTTACTATACCGAATAATATAATTGAAAATTCACAGGATGCTGAAACATTAAAAAATCTATCTGATAAAATTAATGAGCTAGAGTTAAGGTCTACACAGTCTTCATTTAAATCAACATTATTTTTAGCGCTATTGATACCTATTGATGTGTTTATATTTAGAAAGTTATATGAAAAATATGATATAAGTAATATATCCTTTCCTGTAATGTTACTAACATTAACTATATTAATAGGATTGCTTTTTCATATCGAATTTTATTTATTAATAAGAAAAGTAATTAGAACGATTATAAGCCACTCAGTTTTTTTACGCCTTAAAGATATGTTGAAAGGCCTTCTGCATAGATTTGAAGACTACTGCTTATCAAAAAAAAGAGATAAGTAATATATAGGATTTTAATAGGTAAATAGTATTACTTTTCCTCAAATCCTCGCCATAACCCCCGCCCAATCACCAAGCTACCACTTCAGCTATAGCTTAACCGCACATTAGGATAAGTGTTTTTAGTTACTATCAGCACCAGTCCCTAGTGAAGTTATCACTTTTGATGTGTCATACAAACTCTCATGACCATCAAATGTTAAACGCTTAATCAATAGCTGTTCAAGCTGCGTCAGTTCCTGCTGATACTTTTCAATACCTAATATAGACAGTATATCTTCGAGTTCTAGCGCCTGATGAATAATAGGCGCTAGCCCTTTTAAATCATCATTTTCCTTAATTCTTGATAATCCACCAGAGCTGAAAATCAAAAAATGCGCTTGGTCAATGCTAATTTCACCAAGGCGTAAAAGTCGAATAATTCCTATCAAAAAAGTACTAACTATTATGTCATTTGAATTCATCGCATATCTCCTAAATCATCGCCCGTACCCTTGCCATAATCCCACGCCCAATCACCAGTTTCACATAAATAATGGCAATAGCGAATAGCAAGACAACTAATGATGCACCACCCATAGCCAGATTTGCCCAAGGCATACTAAACTGTAAATTAAACCACTGAGTAACGGCAAGCCAAGCACCACCAGTGGCGATGATCACGGCAAAGGTCGCCGCGCTAATACCAAGCACGCCCAGCTCTAGGATATTGAGCATATATAAGTCACGCTTTTGCATACCGAGCAGTCTAAATGACGCGCTGTCTTTCATACGATCTTGTGAGGTAGACAGTAGCGAGCTGATCAGCACCATAACGCCAGTGAGTAGGGCAAGCAAGGTGAACACATAGACCAAGCGGCTCATTTGTACCACCAGCTCTTGGATTTGCTTCGCAATAGCCGTGCCATCGATGGTAGTGACAGCGGGGAACTCGCGTACCAGTTTGCCTTGTAGCTCTGGAATATCATCGGCTGGCACATGCGCAGTGGCAAACTGAATCTGCGGTGCAGCCGATAGAACGGACGGCTCAAATAAGAAATAGAAATACGGGCTTGGGCCACGCTCATAGCGCGTGCGAATACTGGTAATTTGCCCGATGATTTCGATCCCTTGAATGTTAAAGCGTACCTGATCACCCATGCCGACATTGAGCATACTGGCGGCAGTATCTAAAATAGACAAGGGTTTGACTTGCTCATCTGTCGCATCGATAGGGGTGTATAGCGCGTCATCCGTGAGTGATTCAGTGATATATTCGGTCTCCATGACCGTATCTGCGTAGCTTAAGTTAAACACTCGCGTAGGATCATCGAAGCCATCCTCAGGCTCAATATCTTTTGCCGGTACGTCATTTGCCGTTTCTACACGCGCACGAATGACGGGATAATAAGTGACGGGTGCTTCAATGATCGCATCAATATCGTCATGTTGATCGCTCTGCACATCGAGCAAGAATAGATTGGGCGCGTCTTCAGGATAGGCATTAATAAACTGGGCATTGATACTGTGATTGAGTGTCGTGATGAGCGTCAGCACTGCGACCGATAGCGATAAGGTGACAAAGAACAAAGCAGATTGGTTACCTTTACGTGCAAGGTTATGAATGGCAATGCGCTGCATCCAACTGACTTTGGTATTGCTCACCAACTTGTTAAGTAGCCAGAGCCACCCACGAGCCAGTAGCCAAAATATAGCCACGAAGCCGATCAACCCACCCAATAACTGCGCCCCTAATGACAGCGAACCCACTTCATAAGCAAAGAACGCATACAGCCCTGCCAGCACCAGCCCATACCATAGTAAGGGCACGCGTCGATACCACGGCAAGTTTTGCGACTGCGTGCTCGCTCCTTGATTGAGTAGGGTAGCGGGTTTGGTGGTGTTAAGCGCGCTCAAACCACGCTGCGCAATTAGTAACGTCAGGACTAGAGCAATTACAATAGTCTTAATTGCACTGATTGGATTGATGGCGAGACCAATATCGGCAGGCAAGATAGCCACCAGATACGGCTGACCAATTTTAAGCAAACCTAGACTCAGTATAATCGCGGCGACACAAGCAATGGCAGTCGTGATGATAAGCAATTGATAGTAGCTGCGCTTGAGTGAGCCAAGCGGTTCACCTAATGCCAAGCGAATGGCATTAGTTGACTGCTGCTTAGTGACAAACGCGCTAATGACGCCGTACATGGCGACCGCAGAAAGTAGCAACACTGCGATGACCAGTAGCTTTAAAAACATCAGTACATTGTCAGAGATACGCGAGACCGAAGTATCTGCGGACTCTGCGTCAGAGAGCTCGATATCAGGATAGTTGGTCAGTATCTCTGTGAGCGCATCACGCTGCGTGGTTATCAACTCTGGATCGCCTGCCATCTCGATACGATAGTTTATGCGGCTACGTTGACCCAACAGATTGGTCGCTGCGAGTGAGTCTTGATGCATTAAGACACGCCCACCAAACCCAAAGGTGGTCAGCGGGCGATCAGGTTCTTTTGTCAGTACATCACTTATTGTGAACTGCGCATCGCCAATGGTAATGCGGTCGCCGACATTAGCCTGTAGACTACTGAGCACTTCTGGCGCGACGATGACACTGTCAGAGGTTAGCTGCTCCCACAGCGGCTGTCCTGAGGCAAGCTCCGCTGTACCGTATAAGGGATAAGACGGTGAGACCGCTTTAATGCTAGCAAGCAAGGTTTGCTCATCATTGACCAGCATGGCGCTAAACTGATATTCATACACCGTCTGCGTATCGGGGATTGTTTCTACCTGCGTCAATACTTCACTTGGCCAGTCTTGCTTACTGTTTAAAATCAAATCGCCACCAACGAGCGCGCGCTGATTGTCATTGATATAGCGATCGACAGACTGCTGCACAGAGTCGAGGGTGAGGTAAGTTGCAAGCGACAGGGTTAATGTCAGCAGAAACAACACGGGATATACCCAGCGCTGCCACCAACTACGGCTGAGTGCTTGAGAGCCAAGTGTTTGACCGCTAAAGAAACGGTTCCCTTTGGGATTAGTAGCCTTATTATTGATAGCAGTATCGCTTTTTGTGATCGTAGCTTTAGTCATAATTTTTTGCTTAATCGGTAGACGTATTAAGAAATTTTAGAGTGTATCATCAGGTAACCAGATATAGATAAAGTCAAACAACTCTGCATCTGTCATATCAGTTAATGAATGAACGAGTTTTTTATCTTTAACTGTCTTATATACTGCGCTAGCTACTACTTTCTGGTAAAGAAGAGACTTACCTTTTGTTTGTTGTTTAAACCAGTGTTTATTTATTTTGCTAGGTAAATTATAGAATAAAGAAAAATCTAGCTGTGTACTGAGGTGGTTCAACTTTTCATATTTATAAGTATCAAAGTAATATAGATGTCTTAATGCATCATTTTGTAGTGTATTTTGCTCATTCTGTAGTAAGTCTAAAAAACAAAGATACTCATCATCATTTTCCATAAAGTACGTCAAAGGGTATAGGAAATAATTATTTGCTCTCAAATATCCCTTACTTATTGCTTGTAGAGTAAGCTGACTTATCTCGTCTCTGTTGGCATTGATGAAAGGTTTTGAGTAATGCTCTAATATAAAAGAGAGAGCAAAAGTAATGGAATAATCGTCTAAGTCAGCCATCTGTTTCAAATGATAAAGCGCGTTATCTAATTTATAGATCGAGATTAACTGATTAATTGCTTGGCTATAATCTTCGGTTTCAAAAGTGAACTTTCCAGCAAGTAAGTCTTTTGCCAAGTTTTCTATCTCAAGAGTTCCCATTGAACTAACCTTATTGAAGTAGAGCATTAAAGAATAAGGGATGAACTCCTATTTATTCATCAATTCGACCATCATGCATGGTAATCACGCGATCTGCCATTTCGGCAAGTGCAGGATCATGGGTCACAACGACCAATGCCGAACCGACTTTTTGTCTTAAATCTAACAATAGCTGCATGACTTGGTCGGCGTTTTGCTCATCCAAGTTGCCCGTTGGCTCATCCGCAAACACAATCTTTGGATGCGACACCAGCGCTCGTGCCACAGCCGTACGCTGCTGCTCACCACCTGATAATTGATTGGGCAAGCTATGACGGCGATGACCCAAATCAACGGCATCAATAAGCTCGTCTACTCGTGCTGGGTTTGGACGTCTGGCAATATCAAGTGGAAAGGCAATGTTCTCGGCTACTGTCAAGGTTGGCAGTAGGTGAAACGACTGAAAGACAAAGCCCATATAATGCTGACGAATGACCGCTAGCGTATCTTCGTCAAGACTACTGAGCATTTGACCTGCTAGCGACACCGTACCGCTATCGGGATAATCTAGCGCTGCTAATAGCCCAAGCAGAGTAGATTTACCTGAGCCTGATTTGCCCATGATGACCACAAACTCGCCAGCATTGACATAGATATCTACATCTTTAATGATTGATAGGGTTTGCTCGCCGACTTGCACGGTTTTGTTTAATTGTGATGCGGTGAGTAGGACTTCTTTTTTATAATCTGCTTGTGGCGTTGAAGCGGCAATCGAAGGTGATGATGTCATTACAGTGTCTCGTTAAGTAGTCTCATTTGTCGTCTCATCTTTAGCATTTTCAGTTGTGTTGTCTGCATCAGCTGTTCTTAGCTCTTTTAACTTGGGCTCTAGAATAGGCAAGATATTGTCATTGACGATAATCTCGTAGCCTTCTTTGGTTGGATGAATGGCATCGGCTTGATTGAGCGCAGGATCACCGCCCACACCATCCAAGAAGAAAGGAATCAGCGTCACGTTCATGTCTTTGGCGACGCGAGGATATATCGCTGCAAATGATTTTACATACTCAGAGCCAAGGTTGTCATAGATCTGCATGCCGCCCAAAATGACGATACTGCCATTATCCTGTAGACGTTTGACCGCGGTACGAATATTGGCTTCAACTGTTGCTACATCGATACCGCGTATGGCATCGTTAGCACCAATGGTCAAAATCGTCACATCAGGCTTAGTTTGCAATACCCAGTCTAAGCGATTGACCAATCCCGTGCTGGTTTCACCGCTCAATCCTGAATTGATAACTTTGGCATTGTCGTAACCCATTGCTTGCAGACGATCTTCTAACTGAGCAGGATAGTTATCATCTTTATCCACCCCAAGACCTTCTGTTAGAGAGTCGCCCAATGCCAAGATCGTTAATGGCGCTTGCTGTGCAGTGGATGTTGCCGGTTGCTCAGAATTTGTCGTTTGAGGTTCGGCAGTTTGAGTACTGTTTTGAATGCCATTATCGGTGCTAGGTTCAGATGGTTTTTGGCAACCACCGAGCGCCATTACGGCTGTTAAAATAGCCAATGTTGGTAAGTGTCGAGCGAAACGAATGGATAAATTCATCATGATTATTCTGTCCTATAAGCAATCAAACCAGTGTAGCAAAATAAGACAGACACCAATATTATCCTAAGGTTACTGTAGTTTTTGATATTAAAGCTTTTTGCCATCGACCATCACTGGACGACTCACTACCCAAGCAATGATGACGTTGATAACCATCAAAATGAGCATAATGAATAGCGGTAAATCCCAGCTGCCAGTCGCTTCATGTAGCCAACCTGTCCCTAAGGGACCAAAAAATGCAATCAAATAACCGACGAATTGCGCCATACCCGACAGCTCACTAGATTGATTGGTCGTATAAGTACGTAAGGAGAACAGCATCATACTCAAGGTAAAAATAGCGGAGCAGCCAATGCCCATCAGACCTGACCACAACCACGCGAGGTCGGTAGATAAATAGTTGATTCCTAAAATACCAATAACATTCAGCACCGCTGCAAACACCGCCAGCGCCTGAATAGGGCGGCCGCGATTGATCAGCCACGTCAGGCTCAAAATAGAGACTGGCGCCATAAACTGAAACACTGAAGCCATTTGTCCTGCTTGCACTGCAGATAGCCCTTTGCTGACCCAAATAGAGGGTAAGAAACTGGCAACGGTATAAAATAATAGTGATTGCAGCCCCATAAATACCGCAATTTGCCAAGCAAAAGGCGTACGCCACATGGATATATCAGACGCTCCAGAGGTAGGTGGCACAATGGCTTGATGACTAGACGAACCAAGCCGCAACCGCAAAAATATCCAAATAATGATCGCAAAAATGCCCAGTAGCGACCACCCACCCAGTGCCCATTGCCAGCCCAATTGCTCAGATAATGGCAGTACGACTCCAGCGACGATGCCTGCCGTTACCGTCATCGTTAGACTAAATAGCCCTGTTATGAGTGGAATATGCTGGGGCGTACGCTGTTTAATAACAGGGGCAGCTAAGGTGTTCGCAAAACCGATAGCCAAGGTCAGCAGTAACGTACCAATCAAAAACCCAGACCAAGTGGGAATAACGGTACGAATCATCATACCAATCGTTAATAACGCAATCATCGCAATGAGTGTATTCTCAAGCCCAAAACGCTTACCAATGGCTGGCGCGATCAGTGCGCCCACCGCAAAAGTCAGCATGGGCACTGCTCCTAGCCAACCAATCTGCGTCTCAGAGATATTGAGGGCATCTTGTACAACAGGGGCAATAGAGCCGAGAGCAACAATAGGCGCACGCATATTGGTGGCGAGCAAAATCATGGCACATAAAATGAGCCAAAAAGTGAAGCGTGAGGAGGGCAGCTCAAACGGTGACGGCGTATCTGAATGAGACTGTAATGGCACATCAGGTGGCAAATCAGTAGAGGTAGACATAGCAGCACGACTATTAGAATAAGAAAAAGGACACGTCATTAAACAGCGCCGAAGCATCGTCGCTTGTAAATAACACCAAAGAAAACGCACCTAGACGGTGACTAAAATCATTAATTAGAATCGTAAATTAGAACTAGAGATTACTTGCAGAATACAAGATATATGAGTAACCATTTTGAAAGCGCGCTTATCTTCAATCGCCTATCAACTGAATACGGTATTAGATTTATTTAGTCTACTATTATTAACAGGCCTTGCACGTGTCGTATTTATATCCAAAATATCTTAAAGTGAGGCTAACTAGATACGTCGCGGCTGGTACAACTAAAAATAGCGCCAGTCCCTTGCAAAGGACTAGACGCTATTATAAGAACAGATGTTAGGTAAATACTACCAGCGTATGGTAACAAACGCGGTATTTATAAGAATTTAGCTATACAGGTCTGCCTAGCTGAGCGGCTTTAAGGGCATTTTCTTGCTGTTCTGCCACGATTGAATCACACTTATTGGGATCATTTCCACAAAACGAGCAATTTTCATCACCCATTAGTTTAGCAACGCCGCCACAAGATCCTCTAAGCGGCTTCTTTTTAACCATATAACCGATACCCATAAAGACAAAGAACAGGACGAATACGGTAAAGGTAATGGCAAGCATGGGAAGCAATTGACTAAGCATAGAGGAGACCTCGATTTTTAAAAATAGTGTGGCTATCTACTAGGGTAGTACCTTAATAGTATAGCAAAACCAGTATAGCAAATTTTTGTATGGCTCGTTGATGGTTATCGAGCCGTTTACAGTATTGCGACTAAGTTCTATTGCCAACAAGCTCTAAGGCTGTTTGTCAGCACGTAATGCTTGCATCGCTGGTGTTTGTACCACTTGCCACTGGTCAGTATTCTTATCAGAACCCGTCGTCTTTGCCTCATCAGCTAAGACAACAAACAAGGCGGCTATATCTTGTGCTTTGGCTGTTGCAAGGGCTTTTTCATAAGGCATCGCAGTTAGGGCGGTTGCCCAAGCATCTGCCAGTGCGACTGAGTCTGCTGCAACGGTTACCGATGGTGCGCCGCCCGCGATAGGCTTGCCAGTGGTTGGATCAATCGTATGACTGTATCGCTGACCGTCGAATATGACGGAATTACGATAGTTGCCAGAAGTTGCCAAATACATCTGATTATCGGTATTGATTGGTTGACGAATCGCTGATATTGTCTGACGCTCGCTGACCGTACTGTCCTCAATAGGCGCATCAATCGCAATTTGCCACGGCTGCTGTTGGTTATTGACCCCAGAGGTTGCAATTTCACCCCCTATCTCTACCATGTAGTTGCGAATTTGATAGTCATCTCTGAGCACATCGGCAATCACATCGACGCCATAACCTTTAGCAACTGCTGAGAAATCAAGCCCGACACCGTCTTTGGTTTTATAAATGCTCTGCTCTTTTTGTATGATGCTCTCAAAATCGACCAAGGCTTTTGCTTGAGCAATCTCAAGTGCTGTCGGTGGACTTTGCAAGCGCTCAACGGTCATGGTGCTACCAAAGCCCCAAGTCTCTACCAATGGCATGACGGTAGGATCAAAGGCGCCACCAGATTGCTGATAGACGATTCGTGACACATCAAGCACGTGAGCAAAATCTGCATCGATAGTGAGGGGGATGTCTTTACCTAATTGGTTGAACTTAGAGATAGTAGAGTCTGCTTGATAGGTAGACATACTGTCATTGATTTGCTGCAAGCGCTTATCAATCGACGCTTGGATGGCCGCTTCATCTGCATCCGCAGGTAGCTGATAACTGATATGGTAGCTCGTTCCCATGGTCTCACCGCTGAGATAGTCATAATCTGGCGTTTGCTGGCAAGCGCTAAGACTGAATACAGCACTGATAGCCATAACGGGCAATAAGGTGGTTTTCATCGATTTTCTAGACAATGAGAGTGGGGATAATTTTTGCATTATTGGTTTTCTCATATTAATCACAATAGCTTTTATGGCAAAAGGGTGAGTGGCACGTTCTATTAGCGTTGCCCATTTTACACCCCTTGTCACCCATAACGCCAATCATCGACTTAAGACCTAGTGGCTTAAACGACTAGATTTATTTTACTTTTGATTCACGGATGAGCTTATATAGTTTTGGTGGCGATAGGCGGTTGACCGTGGTCGCCAGCTTTTCTTTATTACCTGCCACGATGATGTATTCTTCACCCTTAATCAGAGCTTTTATGACCTGTTTAGCAAAGGTAGCTGTGGTTAATCCTTTATTGGTTGCCTCGTCCATCGTTCCTTGCGCGCTACCATCACCAGTCAAGGCGTTAATAGAAATACTGGTTTGAATAAATCCTGGGAATATCGTCGCCACCTCTATGCCTTGCTCGTACAGTTCTGCACGCAGACTGTTTGCCCACATATGAAGTGCGGCTTTGGCTGCTCCATAAGCGCCGCGATATTGTGTGCCTAATAAACCAGCCACGCTCGATACCATGACAATTTTGCCGCCACCTTGCGCGATCATATCTGGCAGTACTAGTCTGGTCAGACGTGTCTGCGCAAAATAATCTATCTCCATAATTTGGCGCTCAACTTCTTCAGTGGTTTCCATAATAAGCGAGCGTTGACTGATGCCAGCATTATTAATAAGCCAATCAATTTTTCCAGCTTGAGCTTTAGCTGTCTTATACGCGTCTTTTGCTTGTTTGGCATCGGTGATATCAAAAGGGATGATGAAATGGTCTTTGCTGTTTTTACAGCGGTTTTTGACTGCTACTAATTTTGCCTCATCACGCCCACTTAAAATAATGGTGGCACCACGTTTGGCAAAGGCGATGGCTAATGCTGCACCGATACCACTAGAAGCACCAGTAATCCAAATGGTCAAATCTTTAATGTTGGTTTTCATAAGAATCCTTTCTTAAGGCAATAAACAATTAATCATATAGTAGAGGGCAGGCGGTCTGCCATTTAGATTTGTAGGCTTATTATGCAAGAGTTGCATTTAGTCAGCGCCAAAAAAAGAGCCTCAATTGAGACTCTTTTTTATTTATTACTTTAGAATACTTTTTTACGTAGCCACTTGCTTAGTTACTCACTTAACCGCCGAAGTCATCAAGCATGATGTTTTCATCTTCCACACCCAAGCTGTGTAGCATGTCGATGACCGCTGCATTCATCATCGGTGGCCCACACATGTAGTATTCACAGTCTTCTGGGTTTGGATGGTTTTTCAGATAGTTTTCAAGTAGTACATTATGGATAAAGCCGGTTGGACCTTCCCAATTGTCTTCTGGTAATGGATCAGACAAAGCCACATGCCACTCAAAGTTATCAAACTCTTCTGCTAGTTGATCATAATCTTCAACATAGAACATCTCACGAATAGAGCGTGCACCATACCAAAAGCTGATTTTACGCTTAGTATGTAAGCGTTTAAGCTGATCGAAGATGTGCGAGCGCATCGGTGCCATACCAGCACCACCACCAACGAAAATCATTTCAGCGTCAGTCTCTTTGGCAAAGAATTCACCATAAGGACCCGAAACCGTTACTTTATCGCCAGGTACTAGGCTAAATACCCATGATGACATTTTGCCTGGTGGAATACCATCAGGACCGCGTGGCGGTGGACTAGCGATACGAATATTAAACTTAATAAGGCCTTTTTCTTCAGGGTAGTTGGCCATCGAGTAAGCACGAATAACTGGCTCATCAACTTTTGAGACATAGTTGAAAATACCAAATTTTTCCCAATCTTCACGGTATTCTTCGTCAATGATAAAGTCTTTATAATGAACTTCATGCGGTGGCGCCTCTAACTGTACATAACCACCAGCACGGAAGTTCACTTCTTCGCCATCTGGAATTTTAAGGACCAGCTCTTTAATAAAAGTCGCAACGTTGTCATTAGAGAGAACTTCACATTCCCACTTTTGTACATCAAAAAACTCAGGGTCAATCTCAATTTTCATGTCTTGCTTAACGGCTACCTGACAAGCCAAACGCATGTGATTGCGAATTTCGCCTTGAGTAAAATAGCCTTCTTCGGTGGGCAAGATAGAGCCGCCCCCTTCAATAACGCGGCAACGACACTGCGCACAAGTACCACCGCCACCACAGGCTGAAGATAAGAAAATACCTTCGCTTGCAAGGGTTTGTAGTAATTTACCGCCTGCTGGGGTCACGACGTCATTATCGGGATTATCATTGATATGGATGGTAACATCGCCTGAACTGACCAGTCTTGAGCGCGCCGCCAAAATAATGGCAACGAGGCCCATGATGATCAAGGTAAACATAGCAACGCCACCAATCGCCGTAGCGTAATCCATGGTAGGTATCCTTAATCTATGGAGTAGGGGTGCGAAAAGACGTCATTGCGTGTTTCCTGAACCCCTACCGAATAAATGAATTAAATAGGTCAAATCGCTAAATAGGCTGTTAAGCTTAGCGGTCTAAATTGACATACCGCCGAAAGACATAAAGCCAAGTGACATCAGACCAACTGTGATAAAAGTAATACCAAGACCACGCAGCGGTGCTGGAATGTCTGAGTATTTTAACTTTTCACGGATACCGGCCAATGCGGTAATCGCCAATGCCCAACCGAAGCCTGCGCCCACACCATACACGACAGATTCGCCGAAATTATAGTCACGCTCAACCATAAACAGTACACCACCTAAGATGGCACAGTTTACAGTGATAAGTGGCAAAAACACCCCAAGGGCGTTATACAGACTAGGGACGAACTTATCGAGGAACATCTCTAGAATCTGTACGGTCGCAGCAATCAAGCCGATATAACTGAGCAAGCCCAAAAAGCTTAAGTCGATATCAGGGAAACCTGCCCATGCCAGCGCACCATCTTTTAGAATGAACTGAAAGAGTAAGTTGTTTAGCGGTACGGTAATCGCCATCACGACGACCACGGCAACACCCAGACCAATAGCGGTTGAAACCTTCTTTGATACTGCCAAGAAAGTACACATACCTAAGAAATAGGCCAGCGCCATATTCTCAATAAAGACTGAGGTTATAAATAAACTAACATAATGTCCCATTAGTGACCGCCTCCATGTGCCATGCCTTTAGACTGCGGCTTCATTACAAATTCAGCGTCTTCAACCTGCTCAGGTTTCCAGATACGGATAATGGCAATGAACAAACCAATAATAAAGAATGCTGACGGTGGCAACAGTAATAGACCGTTTGGAATATACCAACCGCCATCAGTGACAGGCTGTAGGATGGTGATACCAAACCACGTACCTGAGCCAAGTAGCTCACGGATAGTCGCGACAAACAGCAAAACCGCAGAATAGCCAAGACCATTACCAATACCATCTAAAAAGCTTGGCACTGGTGGATTGCTCATGGCAAATGCTTCGGCACGACCCATCACGATACAGTTGGTGATAATCAAACCAACGAAGACCGACAGGCCTTTACTCACATCATAAGCAACGGCTTTTAGCACCTGATCGACCAAGATAACCAAGGAAGCAATAATGGTCATCTGGACGATAATACGAATGCTTGAAGGGATTTGCTTACGAATGATCGAGATAAAGAAGCTTGAAAACGCCGTGACTAAGGTCAACGCCACACACATTACCATGGCATTAGCCATGCTTGTGGTGACAGCCAGTGCCGAACAGATACCAAGGATCTGTAGGGCAATGGGGTTATTATCAAAAATAGGCGAGGTTAAAATACTTTTAGTGTCAGCCATGTTATGCCTCCTTGCCGTTTGCTACTGGTCGTTTGGCTGCCAGTTCGGTTTCAGGTTGAGCGCTCAGCGTTGATTGCGTAGCTTGTGTATCTGCCGCATTATCAATCGCTTGACCACTCTCTTTACGTAGCGTATCTAAATAAGGCTTATAACCTTGCTCACCCAACCAAAACTGAATCATGTTACTGACACCGCGACCGGTCAAGGTTGCACCACTGATACCATCGACCCAGTTCTCTTTTGGTGTACCCGCTTTGGTCACACCAGTGGCAACATTACCGTTTTCGTCATATGAGTGGATACCGCTCCACTTCGCACGCCACTCTGGCTCTTCGATACGAGCACCCAGACCTGGGGTTTCTTTATGCTCATAAAAGCTGATACCTTTGATGGTATTCATATCGCTTTCAAGGGTTAAGAAACCATAGATAGTGCCCCATAGTCCATAGCCTTGAATCGGCAAAACAACCATTTCAGGTTTGCCTGCGTCATCTTTTTTAACATAGACTTTGGCATATTTAGGCTTGCGACCAATACCAGCAGGGTCATTATTGCCTAAATCTTCACTCAGTGCTTTATTCTTAGTCGCTTGGCTTGCATCATAAGCATTACGATCAGGGATGCCAGCGGCTTTTAGCGCTTCGTCATCAACGTAGCTGCCTTTACTTAAGTCAATAATTTCGACATCGAAATCTTTAAAACGTTCAGCAACATCATCTGCTGTATCAGACTCGGCATCGTACATGCCAGCGGCGACCAAGATATTTTTGTTACGGTCTAAGCGTGCGTTTTCAATTTGAGCAGGTTTTAGACCAACCGCTACTGCTGAAACTAAGACGGAACACACCAAGCATAGCGTCAATGCCACACTGATGGTTTTCGCATTATTACTTTTGGGCTTGGACATAACGAACCCTCCGAGCTGTTTGGCGTTTGATGTTTGCTTGGGTCACAAAGTAATCAAACAATGGAGCAAATAAGTTGGCGAATAAAATAGCCAGCATGATGCCTTCTGGGAAAGCTGGGTTCACGACGCGAATCAATACCGTCATAAAACCAATCAAGATACCATAAGCCCAGCGGCCTTTATTGGTATGCGCAGCTGATACAGGATCGGTTGCCATAAATACGGCACCAAAGGCGAAGCCACCGATAACTAAGTGCCAATAAAACGGCAGGTTCATCATCATATTGTCTTCAGAACCAATCATATTAAAGACAAGAGAAGTAGCAATCAGACCTACCACACAACCTGCCATAATACGCCATGAAGCAATACGCGTCCAAAGTAGAACGACGGCACCCATTAGGATAGCCAGTGTTGATACTTCACCGATACTGCCTTGCATATTACCTAAGAACGCATCACCCCAAGTGATTGCATTACCGTAGACGTCGACGAAGTCTTGTGGGACCACGCCAAGTGCCGCAAGGCCAAGTGGTGTTGCACCAGAGAAACCATCAACGGCGGTCCATACTGAGTCACCAGACATATAGGCTGGATACGCAAAGTATAAGAATGCGCGACCTGATAGGGCAGGGTTCAGGAAGTTTTTACCCGTACCACCGAACACTTCTTTTGCGACTACCACACCAAAGATAATACCGAGGGCAACTTGCCATAAAGGAATATCTGGTGGTAAACAAAGCGCAAACAGCACTGAGGTCACAAAGAAACCTTCGTTGACTTCATGGCCGCGTACTACGGCAAAGATAATCTCACAGAGAATACCGACTGCAAAGGTGACGATATAAATCGGTAAAAATTGCATAGCACCGTAGACGAAGCTTGCCCAGATACTGTCTGGGTTATAGCCTGCCATACTGGTGATAACGGTACGCCAGCCTTCAGGCTGTAAACCAAGGGTTGCAATCGCCGTTAGTGCTTGATGACCGATATTGTACATACCCCAAAACATGGCTGGGAAAGTACATAACCATACGGTAATCATAATACGCTTTAGGTCGATACCGTCGCGTACGTGTGATGCTGAGTATGTGGTTGAGCTTGGTTGACGCAAAAACGTATCAAACATCTCAAAGATAGCATAGTATTTTTCGTGTTTGCCACCCTTGGTGAAAGACGGCTCCATACGATCGAACATATTGTGTAAAAATTTCATCGTGGTTAGCCCTCCAGCTCAATGCGTGTCAAGTTATCACGCAAAATATCACCGAATTCATATTTGCCAGGAGATACGAAGGTGCATAATGCTAAATCTTCTTCGTCCAATTCGAGCACGCCCAAATCTACGGCGCTAATCATGTCTTCGACAATTAATGCACGTAGTAACTGTGTAGGCAGATAATCTTGCGGCATGACCTCTTCATAAACCCCGATAGGTACCATCGCTCGCGGTGAACCATTACTCGTGGTCGTAAAGTTATATTTCTTATTACCAAAAAACTTAGAAATATAAATAGGCAGCTTAGAGAAGCGGTTGGTGCCGACACTTAGGAAATGGAACGCTGGACGTTCACGCCCTTCAGGCAGCACACTGATTTGATTATGAAAGCGACCAAGATAAGCCGTATTGCCAAATACTTTGCGACCTGACAACACCGAACCAGAAATAATACGGTTCTCGCCAGCCGCCAGCTGTCCTTTGGTAAGAGCAGCGATATCAGCACCGCGCTCAGTAGCGACCAAACGTGGCTTGGTGACCGCAGGACCCGCCAAACTAATGATACGGCGCGTATATAAGCGACCTGTAGTAAATAGCTTGCCAATCGCAATCACGTCTTGGTAACCAATCGTCCAGACGCTTGTACCGCGCATGATTGGATGTAAAAAGTGAATGTGCGTGCCGGCAAGACCAGCGGGATGTTTACCAGCGAAGCTATGATACTCAGTGACATTATTAGCTGCGGTTTTGGCAACTGGCGTCAACTGGGCATCACCATGATGGCAAACAAAGGTCTTGGGGCTGAGTGTCGATAAGACAGCAAGTCCGTCATTGAACGCTTGCAACTGATCGCTAATCAGCAGCATTGGGTCAAATGCTAATGGATTGGTATCCATAGCGGTGACAAAAATAGCATGAGGACGGGCACCGATTTCTGGCGCACGGCTATAAGGGCGCGTGCGAAACGCGGTCCATTCGCCAGAGGCAAGCAGTTGGGTTTCAACAACTTCAGCGTCTAGGTCAGCAAGTTGCTGGGAGTCATAGCGCTCGAAGTCTACTTCTTCACCGTTTGGGTCGACCGCAATCACAAGGCTCTCAAACACACGACGTTCACCGCGTTTAATCGCGACGACTTTACCAGCAGCAGGGGCAGTATAGATAACGCCAACTCGTTTTTTGTCTTCAAAAACGGGCTGACCCTTTGCTACGATATCACCTTCTTTGACATTCATCGTGGGCTTCATGCCCACATAATCATAGCCAATAACGGCGACATGTGTCGGTTGGTGCTCAGATATCTCGCGGGATGATTCACCGGTGATGGGCAAATCCAAACCTTTTTTGATGGTAATCATAAGCGAAAACTTAGTCCATAGTCTAAAACGATACCAGACGTCCTGTTTGGTATATCGGTAGCATGAACATCTGCGTCATTCAATAAAGCCCCCACGTCTCTCTTCCTATAGTAGGATAGTGACAAAGGATCTCTAAAAATAACGCATGATCATAACTACTAGTAAGAGTATTAACGCTGACCTTAGACTCCTTAACAACACGTTAATGTCTTATTCGAATGACCAAAGTGGCGACTGGCTACCAAGGTGTATGTTAAAACCATCAAATCAAACGCAATCGTTCAAGCCTTTAGCGAAAATGATTGTGTAGACAATAGCTCTATCATACGTTTCATTGAAAATTAAAGCTTGTAACACCAGCGCAATTGGCCATCCTTATCGGTTTGGTATCTTGTTAATAGATACGCAATTAGATAAGAATGCAGCCAAAAGATGATCTATCGAAATAGATGATAAACTGGTTGACAGACAAATTAGCGAAGCCATTATTAAGTAGATTTCACTCACATCAATAAGCGGCTATACAGCTAGTAATGACTGTTCTAAAATAGTTAGCTAGTGATAGAGAGACGATAGAGACTATAAAAAAGAAAGAGGCGTCATTAGAGTTTAGTGCTGTAGAGTAGACTGTTTAGAGGCCACCAGTTGAAATTTCTAATATAACCCTTCTTAGCAATATGTCAGCCAACATCAAAAAGATGCACTTAGCTGCTGCTCGACTCATCCTGACCGCTATGCAACACTAAGCCATAAATGACCCAATAAAAAGCGCAGCGCATGGTTACTATCACATAGAAACAAATAAAAATTTACCTAGGATTATACGCTAAATTGACCTAAAATTGCCAGTCAGTAATTGAATTTATCTAATGTTGCCAGTGATTCAATGTATTAAAACTTATGGTTATGATTGACCATTTTTTTATGGTCATTGCTATCTATCGAAGTGGATTTCGGGTCTATCATGGATAGCTTTTGGTTTGTCTATATATTAAGTCACTTTTGACTGATGTTTTTATGCGTGTTTAGAGGGTGTTGAACGTTCAATACACTCTGATTTTTAAATTTACTTTTCTAAATATATTTATTGTTGTGCTTTATAAGGAATGCTATATGTGTGCTGTGCCTGTCATTATCCCAGCTATTGATTTAAAAGATGGTAAATGTGTCCGCTTAAAACAAGGCCGTATGGAGGATGATACGATTTTTTCTAATGATCCAGTGGCCATGGCGGCACGCTGGGTAGAGGAAGGTGCACGTCGACTGCATTTGGTTGATTTGAATGGGGCATTTGACGGCGTACCCGTTCATAGACAAGTGGTGAATGACATTACCAAAGCGTATCCGAATCTGCCTATTCAGTTGGGCGGCGGTGTGCGCAACATGAACACCATTGAGCAATATATTACGGCTGGTTTGACTTATATCATCATTGGTACAAAAGCGGTCGAAGATCCGGAGTTTGTCGCAGAAGCTTGCCGCGAATTTCCGGGTCATATCATTGTAGGTATCGATGCAAAAGATGGCATGGTTGCCACTCATGGTTGGGCAAATGTGACCGATACTAAGGCGACTGAGCTTGCGAAGCGCTTTGCTGATGTCGGCGTATCGTCGATTGTCTACACCGATATCAACCGCGATGGCATGATGCAAGGCGTCAACGTTGAACAAACTGTCAATTTAGCACGTGAAGGCGGCTTGCCTGTGATTGCCTCAGGCGGCGTGACCAATATGAAAGATATCGAACTGCTGAAACCTTATGGCGATTGTATTGAAGGTATCATTACTGGTCGCGCAATCTATGAAGGCACGTTAAACTTGGGCGAGGCACAAGTTTATTTAGACAGTTAATGATTATTGAAAATTCAGTAAAGAAAGATGAGTACGAAAATCTATAAAAAGCAAAGGATGCTTATGAACACTGACTTTGACCGTTCAACGATGCGCGATTTTATAAAAGCGTGGGGTCAAATGCTGTTGTTACTAAGCATCCTTTTTACCTTTCCAGTGTATGCGGCTGGTGAAGAGGTGACTGGTATCACCTCTGCATTGGGGATAGATACAGCAGAAAACCCGGCAGCTGATAAACCTTTACTTGATGCGACCTCAGAAGAGGAAGCTTCAGCATCTCCAGTGGTCATACCTGAACCAGCACCACCGCCCATAATCAGTGGTGAGAGCACCAATAATGCGCAAATCGAAACCACTCCTACTCCGCAAAAAGACAATGACATCCGTCAACGTATTCAGGGTATTTTTTCTGAAATAGAAGGTCTGCAGGCTATCAATGTCAGCGTTACGCAAGGTGTTGTCACCTTAACCGGAGAGACGCCGAACGAGAAAAAAGCGCAACAAGCCATTAATTTGACCAACCGCCTGACAGATGTGGTCACTGTCGAAGATCGGATTGATCGTACCCTTGATGTTCAAGACAATGTCACTACCGTTTATCAAGGTCTTAAAGCCCAAGCCAAAAATCTAGTCAAAGCCTTGCCACTCCTATTGGTCGGCATTGTCCTATTTGCATTGGTGACATGGTTTGGTAGTTGGCTGTCTAATCGCAAAAAAATGTGGCAGCGGCTCACGCCCAATCCATTTGTCGCCGAATTGCTGTCACAAACCGTTAAAGTCATTTTTATTATTTTCGGTTTGATTCTTGCGCTGAGTTTGATAGGCGCCGAAACCATCTTAGGTACTTTGCTTGGCGGTGCAGGCGTTATCGGTATCGCCGTTGGTTTTGCGGTCAAAGACACTATTGAGAATTACATTGCCTCGCTCATGCTCAGTATTCGCCAACCATTTCGCGCACGTGATCATATTTTGATTAATAATCAAGAGGGGATCGTAGTACGGCTAACCTCACGTGCGACTATTCTGATGACTTTAGATGGCAACCAGTTGCGCATTCCCAATGCTGAAGTATTTAAAGCAACGATTTTAAACTACACCAAAAATCCAGAACGTCGATTTACCTTTGAGTTAGGCGTTGATGCCAATGATGATCCATTAGCGGCTATCAAGGTCGGACTGGATGCGATACATAGATTAGCATTCGTTTTAGATGAACCAAAAGCAGTGGCTGTCATTACCAATGTTGGCGACTCTAATATCATTTTAGAATTTCAAATTTGGGTGGACCAATCAGATACAGACTTCTCAAAAGCACGCAGTATTGCCATTCGTGAGACCAAGCATGCGTTAGAAAATGAAGGCTTCAGCTTGCCTGAACCGATTTATCGTTTGCGTTTTAATAGTAACTTAGAAAAAGCATTTGAGAATATGCAGGCTAACGCTAACGCTAACACTGATAGTGCTAAGTCAGACATGACAATTACGCCAATCACGCCCAAAGTGCCTGATAAAAACCAGAATGAAGATAATAGCGTTGATGATAAGGACAAAAAACAAGCAAAGGCTCGTGCCAAATTGATTTTACAAGGTCGCAATGCTGATGAGGTGCTTAACGCGCGTCCTGACGACAAACTCATGGAAAAAGTTGAACAGGAAATTGCAGAAAGCTCTGACGAGACTGATTTACTGAATAATAATAGCCCGCAAGAATAATTTGCAAAAACCTGCCAAAAACTAGGCATAAAAAATGCAACGAAACGTATATCTGATTATCATTCAAATACGAGACATTTTTTATGCAAATGAAACACTTGATTATATTCGCCCTAGTGGGCATAGTTGCGTTACTAGGTTTCAACCTCATTAATGGCAATCAACGTGATA
Organism: Psychrobacter sp. NC44; assembly: GCF_904846655.1. Taxonomy (NCBI): domain Bacteria; kingdom Pseudomonadati; phylum Pseudomonadota; class Gammaproteobacteria; order Moraxellales; family Moraxellaceae; genus Psychrobacter; species Psychrobacter sp. NC44. The sequence continues at coordinate 85,958 of NZ_CAJHBN010000014.1, forward strand.
AAAATAGAGAGATAGTCATAAGTGACGCAGGATCTGAGCAATCTCCCGATACAGCGTTACCAAATACGGATGATGTAGAAAGTGGCTCAGCAGATGTCGCAAGCCAGCCACTTGGCAAACAGCCTAAAGCCATTCTCGATAATGCTACCGCGAAAATAGATCAGGCTCAGGAAGCAGACAATAAACGTCTAGACCAGATGAGTAATGCACAATAATGACTTAAGTAGTCGTTATAAAATACCACGCACAAAAAAGGCCAACGATGACGTTGGCCTTTTTATTATTTGAAGTGTTTACTAACACTAGCTTTTCTTACTTGCGCCTTTACTACGGTTGCCAGTCTTTTTAGCGGGACTTCTTCTATCAGTACTTTTCTTCTCAGTGCCTTTCTTAGAAGGCGCGCTCTTCGTTTGATTCATTTCACTAGATTGCAATTTGGCTTTTAAATCAAAGTCAATTTGTAGCAGATCCATATTGACGCCAGCAACTTTCACTTTAACGCGATCACCCAGTCCGAATAATGTCCCTTTGTCTTTACCGATTAGCTGTTGTTGCTGTTCATCGTAAACAAAGAAGTCATCACCGACATTAGAGATGTGAACCAAACCATCGATATATAGGTCAGTCAAGGTGACAAACAAACCGAAGCTTGTGACTGTAGTAACCACACCTTCGAACTCTTCACCAACATGATCTTTCATATAGTGGCACTTGAGCCAAGACTCTACATAGCGCGAGGCTTTTTCGGCACGGCGCTCAGTATCTGAGGTTTGCGTGCCAGCCGCTTCAAGAGAAAAGTCCATCACTGGCTGCTGAGTATTGGTCACTTTTGCTTTGATGGCACGATGCAGCATCAAATCAGGGTAACGACGAATCGGCGAGGTGAAGTGGCTATATTCGTCATAAGCTAGCCCAAAGTGACCGATATTGTCAGGTGCATAGTTCGCTTGCATCATTGAGCGCAACAGCATGCTGTGGATACTAATCGCATCGGGTCTGTCTTTGGTGGCTTCAATAATACGCTGATAATCGGCTTGCGTTGGATTTTCTTCTGGGAAGCTTAAACCAAAGTTCTTTGCGTATTCGTGAATACGCATTGATTTTTCGCCATCAGGTTTGTCATGGTTACGATATAAGACAGGAAGCTCATGCTTGAGTGCAAAGTTCGCTGCACAAGTATTGGCCAGTAGCATACATTCTTCAATGAGTTTTTGAGCATCACCGCGAGTACGCGGTAGGATCGCCTCGATACCACCTTTCTCATTGAACTTAATGTAGGTCTCAACTGTTTCAAACTCCATTGCATGACGCTCTTCACGCTTTTTAAGCAGTAGCTCATACAATTGATGTAAGGTATCGACAGATTTTTTGACGTCTTTATTACCCGTGAGTGAGGTAGGTACGCTCTTATCTTCTGGATTCTCAAGATAAGCATTCACTTGATTATACGTTAAGCGTGCTTGTGAGTGCATGACAGCAGGATAGAACTCATAACCGGTCACTTTGCCTGCCCGCGATATTTTGATATCAGCGACCATACAAAGACGATCACGGTCAGGATTTAGTGAGCACAGACCATTAGAGAGTACTTCTGGCAACATTGGAATCACGCGATGTGGAAAGTATACGGACGTACCGCGCTCGTAGGCATCTTTATCAAGTGGCGAGTTTGGTGTGACGTAATAACTGACATCAGCAATCGCAACTAAGACACGATAGTTGCCACCAGAGCGTTTTTCAGCAAATACGGCATCATCAAAATCACGTGCATCTTCACCATCGATAGTCACCAGCGGCAAATCACGCAAATCTGTACGACCTTTTAAATCTTTTTCAGTCGGCTCTTGATAATCGTTGGCTTGCTTCAGTGCTGCTTCGCTAAAATCTGATGGGATATCATAATTAAGTAAGGTGGTCTCAATAATCAGTTCGCGATCATTGTCATCAGACAGTACTTCAGTGATTTTACCCGTCGCAAATTCATGCTGATTTGGCCAATCAATAACATCAACCTTAACAGGAGAGCCTTGCTTGGCATTCATCGCTTGTACATTTTCTTCAGTAACGGTAATCGGCTGGTGATTATTTGGACTACCAAGCTCGACACAGTAGCCGTCTTCATCACGCGCTAATGTACCAATGAAGTTATTTTGACGACGTTCAACGACATCGACGATACGTCCTTCTGTGCGCCCGCGATTGTCTGTCGATGTACCGACTGCATCTACAGTGTCACCGTTGAAAACCCAGCGCATTTGCTTTTCATGTAAAAACAAATCTGGCATATCGCTTAATAATACAAAGCCAAAGCCTTTAGGATGTGCAGACACTGTACCTCTGACGACATCTTGCTTGGTCACCGTGCGATAGCGATAAGGACGACCGTCGCGGTTTACTTGTCCATCACGTGCCATCGCTTTTAGGCGATTGCCTAAAGCGTCAAACTGGTCTGGGTCATCAATATTAAAGGCTTTTGCCAATTGTTGATGCGTGACTTCACCATGCTCATTAATCGTACTGAGTATCAGTTCGCGACTAGGGATAGGATTGTCATATCTTTTTGCCTCACTTGAGGCGTTTGGATCGTTCCAACTCATAAATTACCGTATCTATTTTTAAAATTATTAATAATGGCTATCTTAACACGAACGACGTTGCAATATCTTGCGTCAATTGTCTTAAGTGTATTTGGTAGCAGGAAGTGGCCACCTTTAATAGGCAACAACTATTAAAACAAATCAAATGTCGATATCGACTGTACTTGATCTATTGGTTATCTTTTTACTGTCTATCTCTTTCGACACTTCTAATACTGTTGTTTGATTAGACTTATCCAAGTATTTCTGAGCCTTATCAACTTCAGTAGTCAAAGTATTGACCGTCTGTTTCATGTTCTCTAGCGCTTCAATTTTATAATTGCTAATCATATCCATCGTATCATAGACGTTATTGAAAGCGTTTTGCAATTTATCAAGCTCAATGCTGCTACTGGTCGCATGCTCATGGATTTCACCTGACTGACGTTTTAGCATCGCTGAGGTCGATTCAATTAAGCTACTGGTGGTTTTATTTAAAGCAGTAATTTGATCAAGCACCAGTTTTTGATTGGTCATCGCTTGTGCAACCACGACCGCTGTACGTAGTGCAGATACGGTGGTTGTGGTGGCTCGATCAACGCCTTTTATCAATTCTAAGTTATTGCGGCGAATGGTATCGAGCGCTAAATAGCCTTGCACGTTCACGGCTAACTGAGTTAAAAAGTCGGTGTTTTTTTGACGCACATAAAACAACATCTCTTCTTTAATAATGCGTGCTTTTTCGGGATCGGTCGCTTCTATCGCATAAACCTTCTGTTCTAACTGCTCATCAATCTTTTTGCCGACATAAACGTATTGGCGTATGGATTGCATCAGCTCCCACATATTGACTTTTTCTTGCTCAATCATCGCATTGTCTTTGAGCAGCTCATCCTTACCATTATATAGACTGGTTACTACGGCGTTGATATGTGATTGTGCCGATTCATATTGACGGAAGTAATCCTGTACTTTATTGCCAAATGGGATGAGACCGAATAACTTACGCGAGCTGGTCAGCTCTTTTTTACTGGGATCTAAATCTTCGACGATGCCGCGCAACTCAGTCAATGACTTGGCGATAGGGGAATTATCAAACAAGCTGTCATTGAGGCTTTTGGCGGGTAAATCAAGCATACGATTAGACACTTGGGCTGATTCACGAATCTCTTTGGTGCCGAGATTATGAATCGATTGCACATTTTGCTGAAACTCAGCACTGTGCACAGAATTATTAATCACATGATCAACAAAGGCATCGACCTTGGCATCAAGTTCTGGGATTTGGCTGTCATCCAATTTGACCATCTGATCTGCTTCGCTTTTTTGTATTTCTCTCACAGGTTCAGGCGCGGTTAGAGAAATACTTGGCGTCGTTGCGTTTTCTGGTGGGGTCAATTCTTGCATGAAATTTCCTTCAATATTGGATAAAAGTAGTGTTTTTGTCAACGACTCTGATGGTCGTGATATACGTTATTTTTATACACTTACTAGAAATTTTTAATAAATGCTGATTAGCAAATATAAAACAGACCTTTAGATTACCGCGTAATCAAATGGTTGAGAAGGTAGGTTTTGTAAAATAGAGTCAGCCAATTATATCTGACTAAACATATTTAAAAGAGATATGTATCTATGCACACAATAAAAAACCATCAATATCCCGCAGTATATTGATGGTTAAGGTTATACATATCTATATTGACTAACAGCCATCTAATAAACAGATTACTTTTTCTTAGTTGGCCCAAGCAGCATACCCATCTGACGACCTTCCATCTTAGGATATTGCTCAACGTTAGCAATCTCAGCAGTATCTTCGATAATACGATCTAGCTGCTTGCGACCAATCTCTTGGTGCGCCATTTCACGGCCACGAAAGCGAATACTGATTTTAACTTTGTCTTGGTCTTCCAAAAAGCTGACGATTTTTTTCAGTTTAACCTGATAATCAGCTTCTTCAGTACTAGGACGCAGCTTCATCTCTTTTAGCTGAGTTTGCTTTTGGTTCTTTTTAGCTTCTTTCGCTTTTTGCTTTTGATCATAGAGGAAATGCTTATAATCCATGATTTTGCATACTGGCGGTTTGGCTTCAGGAACCAATTCGACCAAATCTAGACTGTCCTCACGTGCCGCTTTCATCGCGGTTTCGATATCGACCACGCCCATCTGTTCGCCGTCTTCTTTAACGAGACGGACTTCTTTGGCTGTGATATCTTCGTTGATGTTCAAACGGTTTGACTGTTTAATAGGTATTACTCCTCATCTGTTTTTGGGGTCTGTCGGCCTTTGTCGCTGACAGCGGTCTGTACTAATGTAATAAATTCTGGAACACTCATCACGCCAAGGTTTTCACCTTCACGAGTACGGACATTGACACTGCCCGATTCGACTTCTTTATCCCCTAATACTAGCATATAGGGAACGCGTTCTAATGTTTTCTCTCGTATCTTAAATCCAATCTTTTCGTTACGCAAGTCACTAATAGCTCGCAAACCTGAATTTTTGAGTTCGCTGACCACATTTTCACAAGCATCTGCCTGTTTATCAGTGATATTCATCACCACCACTTGTTGCGGCGCTAGCCAAACGGGCATCCAACCAGCATAGTTTTCAATCAAAATACCAATGAAGCGCTCGAATGAACCTAAGATGGCACGGTGCAACATAATAGGTACTTCGCGCTCGTTTTGCTCATTGACGAATTCGGCATCAAGGCGCTCAGGCATGTTTGGGTCAACCTGAATCGTACCGCACTGCCAGACGCGACCTAAAGAATCTTTCAAACTAAATTCAATCTTCGGACCATAGAATGCACCTTCACCGGGCAGATAAGCCCAATCTAATCCTGAGCTATCTAATGCATCGGCCAAAGCTTTCTCTGCAAAATCCCAAGACTCATCACTACCAACCCGTTTTTCAGGGCGAGTCGAGAGTTTCATAATGATATTGTCAAAACCAAAGTCTTCATAGACGGCAAGGGTTAGTTTAATAAAGTCAGCGACTTCTTGCTGGATTTGCGACTGTGTACAGAAGATATGTGCATCATCTTGGGTAAAACCGCGTACACGCATCAAACCATGTAGCGAACCTGATGGCTCGTTTCGATGGCATGAGCCAAACTCTGCCATACGTAATGGTAAGTCACGGTAAGATTTTAGACCTTGGTTAAAGACTTGCACGTGGCACGGGCAGTTCATTGGTTTTACCGCATAATCACGATTTTCGCTGGCAGTCGTGAACATGTTAGTCGCATAGTTACCCCAATGACCAGAACGCTCCCATAAACTACGATCTACGATTTGCGGTGTTTTAATCTCTTCGTAGCCATTATCGTTTTGTACTTTACGCATATATTGCTCAAGCACTTGGTAAATAGTCCAACCGTTTGCATGCCAAAACACCATACCTGGTGCTTGCTCTTGCATGTGAAACAAGTTCAGTGCCTTACCGATTTTACGGTGATCACGTTTTTCTGCTTCTTCGATACGCTGAATATAGGCTCTTAGGTCTTTCTTATCCGCCCATGCTGTACCATAGATACGTTGCAGTTGCTCGTTCTTGGCATCACCGCGCCAATATGCACCAGACATTTTGGTCAGTTTGAATACTTTTAAAAATCTGGTGTTTGGCACGTGCGGACCACGGCACATATCCACATACTCTTGATGATGATAGAGACCAAAGGCTTCTTCGCCTGGCATATCGTTAATCAGCTTAAGCTTATAGTCTTCACCACGTTCTTCAAAGATTTTAATGACTTCATCGCGTGGCGTTATTTTTTTGATAACGTCATAATCTTGCTTAATCAGCTCCATCATGCGTTTTTCAATGGCTGCCATATGCTCTGGTGTAAACGGCGTTTCGCTATAAATGTCATAATAAAAACCATCATCGATAACGGGACCAATCACCATTTTTACATCAGGATATAACTGCTTAACGGCATGACCTAATAGGTGAGCACAAGAATGGCGAATGATATCGACACCGTCATCATCTTTTGGTGTCACGATTTCAACATTAGCATCATGAGCAATAGGGTCGTGCGCATCAACTAGATGACCATCTACACGCCCGGCGACCGTTGCTTTAGCCAATCCTGCACCAATGCTTTGTGCCACTTCCATGACGGTGGTGCTACCTTCGAAGTTTTTTACGCTACCATCGGGTAAAGTAATCGCTACCATAATCTATTCACCTTTTTGCGTCCGTTGGCAGTGATGATTGCAACCATCAATCATATAACCGCAAGACTGCGTCAATTATATCCAACTGCTATGATATGTTATAAGAGATAGATATCACTTAAAGGCAAAATTTCAAACAATCAACCGTTGAACAATCAAGGCTAATAAGAAATGCCATTAAGCAATATTATAAAGTCAGCTATTATAGCAAAAACTGTGTATCAACACTAGATAGTAAGGGATTAGGTCGGCCTCTATATATAGATGCTATCTATGCGAATATCAAGAAGTGTAAATCATAGTTAAAGGACACAGCGAAGGCAATTATCAATAAGCAGATAAATATGTCAAAAAGTCAGTATAGAGCTTCAAAGTTTTAGCTTAAAGTAAGTTCTTAATGGCAACTCTATAGATGACAATTAATGAATATCGATAGATACTGTTTAAAGCTGAGTCATTATTTACCGTCTAATTTAAAAGAATTAAATGAATGTCAATCTTAACCCATTGAAAACTATGTATTATTAAAAGTCTCATCAAATAAACCCAAAAACCTCTGATAAAGCGGTTGACACCCCTGTCAGAATCTATATAATACGCCCCACAGCAAAGGAAGCTAAGCAGTAAGTTAACCAACTTATTACTTAGATTACCAAGCTAAGACAAAACATAAAAAAGCTTGACAATTCAAATCATTATGATAAGATAGTCGGCTCGCTAGATAGCTTGACCTGAAAGGGATTGAGACTAAACAGCAAGAGAGATACCCTATATATCAGTTACTGGACGACAGTGATTGAGCACTATTTAAAAGCATAACTAAAGAACAACTTGTGTGGAT
>NZ_CAJHBN010000015.1:0-92633 GCF_904846655.1 Psychrobacter sp. NC44
CCGATTGTACCGACGTTGACGTGTGGCTTTACGCGTTCAAACTTGGCCTTTGCCATGGGTATTTCCTCTTTTTTTGGGGTCAAATGCTAAGCTCGTATAAATACGATAACAAAGACGATCTTGACCACATTAAGATAATTGTTAAAAGGGTACACATACTAATGTGCAGATATTATAAGAAAATCACCGCCAATAACAAGTCTTTTAACCAATTATTGGCGTATTCTTCTATGACAACATAGAGATAATAGCTACATTGTCATATTTAATAGACGATTACTTACTCGTCATCATCTTTATTGTTGAATTTAGAGATGATGTCAGCAGCAACTGATTTTGGAATCTCAGCGTACTTTTGGAATTCCATTGAATAAGTAGCACGGCCTTGTGACATTGAGCGCATTTGTGTGGCATAACCAAACATTTCTGCTAATGGCACTTCGGCACGGATCTGCTTAGTACCGCCAGGTAGGTCTTCCATACCCTGTACCAAACCACGACGACGGTTAAGATCGCCCATGATATCGCCCATATAATCTTCAGGCGTTTCAACTTCAACTTTCATGATTGGCTCAAGTAGCGCTGGATCTGCTGCCATGAAGCCTTTTCTGAATGCCATAGAACCAGCCATCTTAAATGATAGCTCATCCGAATCGACGTCATGATAAGAACCGTCATACAAGGTCGCTTTTACGCCAACCACTGGATAACCAGCAAGTACGCCATTTTTCATGCGTTCTCGGATACCTTTATCAACAGCACCATGGAATTCTTTCGGTACAGTACCACCAACAACTTCTTCAGCGAATTCATATTCAGTATCGCCTGCTGGATCAAGTGGCTCAAGACGTAACCAAACGTGACCGAATTTACCACGACCACCAGTCTGACGTACGAATTTGCCTTCTTGCTCAACCGTGTTACGAATCGTTTCACGATAAGCAACCTGCGGCGCACCGATGTTCGCTTCAACGTTAAACTCACGCTTCATACGATCAACAAGAATCTCTAGATGCAGCTCACCCATACCACTGATGATCGTCTGACCAGACTCTTCGTCAGTATGTACACGGAACGATGGATCTTCTTTCGCCAAACGACCTAAAGCGATTGACATTCTTTCTTGGTCAGCTTTGGTCTTAGGTTCAACCGCTAAGCTGATAACTGGATCTGGGAATTCCATGCGCTCAAGCGTGATAACATTTTGCTCATCACATAGCGTATCACCAGTCGTTACGTCTTTCATGCCGACCAATGCAGCGATATCACCAGTACGGATTTCTTGCAACTCTTCTTGAGAGTTAGCCATCATCTGTACAATACGACCAACGCGCTCACGCTTCATTTTGACTGGGTTATAAACACTGCTGCCTTGCGTTAAAACACCTGAATAAACACGAACGAAGGTTAAGTTACCAACGAATTTGTCATTCATGATTTTAAATGCTAAAGCTGAGAATGGCGCTTCATCTGAAGCTTCACGAGTGCCTTCAGTTTCATCTTTGTCATCAAGGATACCTTTAATAGCAGGTACATCCATTGGTGCTGGAAGATACTGAATAACCGCATCCAACATCTTTTGTACACCTTTGTTCTTAAAGGCAGTACCACAAAGTAATGGAATGATTTGGTTATCAATAGTCAATTGACGAATAGCAACGTTGATCTGCTCTACAGACAACTCGCCATTTTCTAGATACTCATTCATCAATTCTTCTGTTGCTTCAGCCGCATTTTCTACAAGAATCTCACGATACTCTTCTGCTTTTTCTTGTAATTCAGCTGGGATTTCGCGCTCTTCAAACTCCATACCTTGAGATGCTTCATCCCAATAAAGAGCTTTCATCGTAACTAGATCGATAACGCCTTCGAAATCATCTTCTTTACCAATTGGAATAACCAATGGCACAGGATTACCGCCTAGACGAGTTTTGATCTGCTCAATAACACGATAGAAATCAGCGCCAACGCGATCCATTTTGTTTACAAATGCAAGACGTGGAACTTTATATTTATTTGCCTGACGCCATACGGTCTCAGACTGTGGCTGAACGCCGCCTACTGCACAGTAAACCATGCAAGCGCCATCAAGTACACGCATAGAACGTTCAACTTCGATCGTGAAGTCAACGTGACCTGGGGTGTCAATGATGTTGATACGATGTTCGTCAAACTGTTTTGCCATACCTGACCAAAAACAAGTCGTCGCTGCTGAGGTAATAGTAATACCGCGCTCTTGTTCTTGCTCCATCCAGTCCATAGTGGCTGCGCCATCATGTACTTCACCAAGTTTGTGACTAACACCGGTATAAAATAAAACACGCTCAGTAGTGGTTGTCTTACCAGCATCGATGTGCGCTGAGATACCAATGTTGCGATAGCGTTTTAGGGGAGTTTTACGAGCCATAGTGTTTTCCTAGGAAAAGTCGTGTATATAATAATGTATTGTGTCTCTACCTCATACTCTATGACAAAGCGGTCAGCTTCATATTACTTACTGATTATTAAGCCTAATACGGACAAAAAAAGAGCAAATACTAAGAATAGTGCGGCATCAGATTTGGGATGCTCTCTTGTGACAAGCATACTTAATTAAGAGAGACATCTTGATAGATGTCCGCCATCTCGTTGTTGATAGTCAAAAACTACTTACAACAAGATAAACGATGGCGGCAATCAATAGAATAAATAACAATGTAAGATTAGCTGACTTCAGCCAGCTAATCTAAAGCTACTACTAATAAACAGTAGCTTAGAAGCGGTAATGAGAGAACGCTTTGTTAGCATCTGCCATGCGGTGAACTTCGTCACGCTTTTTCATAGCAGCGCCTTTGCCATCAGCAGCATCATTCAATTCGCCAGCCAAACGCAAAGCCATTGATTTTTCAGAACGCTTAGCAGCAGCTTCAGCTAACCAACGCATAGCCAAGGCAGTACGACGGGAGGGGCGTACTTCCATTGGTACTTGGTAGGTTGCACCACCAACGCGGCGAGCTTTCACTTCTACCATTGGGCGTACATTTTCTAAAACTTCTTCGAAGAAAGATACTGGATCTTCGATTTTACGTTTTTCGCTTACTGTTTCAAGTGCACCGTAAACGATACGCTCAGCAGTAGATTTTTTACCATGACTCATTACATGGTTGATGAATTTTGCAACAGTTTGGCTACCAAACTTAGGATCCGGTAGGATCTCACGGGTAGCAACGACGCGACGTCTTGGCATAATAAATATCCTTTTCTTCAGGAGTGTCTGACATTCACAATCTCGCACCAATTAATATTGGATGGCGTTATATCGAGTTGTCAGTCAGCCTTACTGCACGGCGGTATGTTTTAACAGTGAATTACTAATTTAATAATACTGTCAACACCAGACCCATGCACAGTTAATGTTTGGTATAAAAAAGCTTAGCTAATAACGATTAGTTATTAAACTTTAGGCTTCTTAGCACCATATTTAGAGCGACCTTGCTTACGGTCTTTAACGCCTGCGCAATCTAATGCACCACGAACGGTGTGATAACGTACACCTGGTAGATCTTTTACACGACCACCACGGATAAGAACAACACTGTGCTCTTGTAGGTTATGACCTTCGCCGCCGATATAGCTTGATACTTCATAACCTGAAGTCAAACGTACACGACATACTTTACGCATGGCCGAGTTAGGTTTTTTAGGGGTAGTAGTATATACGCGAGTACATACACCACGACGTTGTGGGCACGCTTCCAACGCAGGAACTTTTGACTTTTCCTTGATGGTTTTGCGACCTTTACGAATCAATTGGTTAGTTGTTGCCATGAGGCATCCTTCTCCCGTTTGGTATAAAACAAAAAAATGGGGAAACGCACCATCCATCTGACTTTAACGACAGATTTTGGTACACCCATTTTTAGGACAGTGTATTATAAAGAGTTGTTGCTGCTATTTCAACCACTTATGCGTGATTGCACTTTACAACATTTGATAGATATGCATTCACCCTACTACTATAACACTTTATCTATTTTTAGTTAAAAATCAGCTAAAAAGTAGATTGTCATACAGTATATCGAAAGTAGCGTCACGAACGATTTAAATAAGATGTTTGACTATAAATAAATAGCAATTTATAAGTACTAAATGGCGATATTATCTTGTTTTTCAAGAGAAAGAAGACACTATCGCCAAAATTAGTAGTAGATATCCAGCTCATAATCCTTCTATGATATAAGCTAGCTTAAGACAGAAGGTACTTAAGTCTGATTATTTAGACGCCCTTATTTGCTTTTCTTGTTAGCCGTCTTGTTTGATTTGCTGTCAGAGGATTTGTTCTGACTGCCTTGCTTGTCATTGTTGTCATTGTCGTTTTTCTGCGTTTCTTTCACGATCTTTTCATCAGCTTCTTGATGGTTGTTTTTTTCTTCAGCAGTGTCTTTCTTGCTATCGGTATCCTTGCTTGACTCTTTCTCAACATCTTGCTGCTTGTCATTGTCAGCTGTTTTGTTTACCTTAGCTTCATTACCGCTATCATCAGTGATTGCACGATTGGCAAGTTTGGCTTCTGGGGCAAAAGTCGCTTGAGCCACGCCAATCACTTCATCAATGAGCTGGCTGTTGTAGCGCATACCAACGATAACAGCGGTAACTGGTAAGAATTTGCGTATCCATGTTAAATTGATTTTATCCAAGTCAATACCGACCTGACTGGCAATACTGTCAACTTGTTCTGCATAAAAGTTGACATTTTTATCCTTTAGACCTAGGTTTTTTAGCTCATTATGTAGACCACTGCTTTGGGCATTATCCAATAAGCCTTTTCCGATACCAATACCTGCTAGCAATGCTTGTTTTTCTTGCATCTTGCTCAGATCAGCATTCGCTAGCAGCTCGTATGCCATTTTGACGCCTTGCTTACCTGTGAGTGGTTTATTGTAGACAGCACCCAACTGATAGACGGTACGTAATGATACCAATAAAAGCCAAAGCGTATCAGCCAGCAGACCAGGAAGCCCAGCCAAACCTGTTAAGCCCCCTATCGTTGCCAATGCACGATTTTGATTGGCGATATCAGTGGCTAATGCATAACGCTCTTCATCATCTAAGCTTGCGATATTAGCGAAACGATGCTCATTAGGTAAATCAATCTGACTCCAGTTAGAAGCAAGGTTTGCCACTTGTGCAAAAGCGCTATCGACCGTCGACTGAAAAAAACTGTTTGGCACTACTTTTTTGGCATATTTACCATAAGTGGCAAAACGTGGCCCTAATAATTGCTGAGTGGCTTTTAACGTTTGCTCACGGAATAAATCCTGCTGATAGTCTTCATCGCCTAAGTTGACTGCCTTGTATTGACGCGGTTTTCCCGTCTTAGCATTCATGCTATCAATCATAGCGCCCATGCGCTCTAGATTATTGCGAGTAAAAGAGCCAACGGTAGTGATACCTTTAGAGAGAGTGCTACGCTTCGCCATCGTGATGTCCTTAATGTGATGAGTAATTTTGTTTTATTGTAAGCGATTTATAATAATAGATGTGCCATTCTAGTCAATCACTATAATCGATGTCAGTGCGAACAATGTTATCGCAATCACAAATTTTGTATCCAAAAGTATCACTTGATGTATGATTGATACCATCATATAAGCTGTCTTTAAGCAAATGGTCTTTTTAGATGGCTTTAGACAGCAAGCGCGATTTTGTCGTTATTTTGCACTTGTACAAAGATTTTGGACGCTCGATACGTTATCATGTGCCATAACTCACAGTACAGTTGTACTTCTATTTATAAGTAGTCCGTTACTTATAGATAATCAGTTACCAAGCATATAGTTTTACTATGATCATCACAATGATTGTAAAATGAGGCTTTGACGCTCAATACATCCTAATATTGAATAATAGAAATACATACTTAAAAACGATTATTAAAAATAATTGTGAAAAATCGTTACTCATAAGGAATAGAATATGCGCCGCGTTGTTATCACTGGAGCAGGGATCGTCTCTTGTATCGGACATGATTTAGCCACGGTTACTGCCGCTCTCAAGCAAGGGCAGTCTGGCATTACATTTAATGAGGCTTATGCTGAGCATGGGTTTAAATCACACGTTAGCGGCAGTATCGACCAGTCGACGCTTGATACTAGTGGTATCGATCGTAAGTTGAAGCGGTTTTTTAGTGATGCCAGTCTATACGCTTATGTCAGTGCTTTAAACGCCATTGAGCAGTCTGGTTTGTCGCTTGAAACCATCAACAATAATCCACGCGTGGGCGTGGTCGCAAGCTCTGGCGGCGCATCGACAGAGAATATCGTCAATGCCATAGATGCCATGCGGGATAAAGGTCTGCGCGGTGTCGGCGCGATGGCTGTGCCAAAAACAATGGGCAGCTCAGTATCAGCGGCGCTTGCTACCGGTCTAAAAATCCAAGGCGTATCATACTCACTCACCTCTGCTTGTGCCACCTCAACCCATTGCATCGGTCATGCGGCTGAACTTATTCAGTTAGGCAAAGCAGATGTGATACTCGCGGGTGGTAGTGAAGCGGAACATTGGACACAGTCTTGTATGTTTGATGCCATGGGTGCAGTCAGTACACAGTATAATGAGACACCGCAGCGCGCCTCAAGAGCTTATGATAAAGATCGTGATGGCTTTGTGATTGCTGCTGGTGGTGCGATGGTCGTGGTTGAAAGTCTAGAGCATGCACAAGCACGTGGCGCCAACATATTGGCTGAAATCGTTGGTTATGGTGCCAGCTCTGATGGTGCTGAAATGGTTGCGCCAAGTGGTGAAGGTGCCGTGCGCTGTATGCAGCAAGCACTAGCCGAAGCTGGTTTGCAAACTGTCGACTATATCAATAGCCACGGTACCAGCACACCGTTAGGTGACATCACTGAGCTTAAAGCCATTGCTAAAGCATTTGGTGATGATATCAGTCAAGTACCTGCGATCAGCTCTACCAAATCTATGACAGGTCATAGCCTTGGTGCCGTTGGTGCGCAAGAGCTGATTTATTGCTTGTTGATGCTACAAGAAAGCTTCATTGCGCCTAGTATCAATGTTGATAATTTAGACCCTGCGGCTGAAGGCTTTGATATTGTTACCGAAATGCGTGAAGCCAAGCTTGAGACGCTAATGAGCAACAGCTTTGGCTTTGGCGGTACTAATGCCACATTAATCATTAAAAAGTTTGACGCCTAACTATGCTCGCAGCACATCCTCTCAAAACTGAGCAGATAATGTCTGACCCATCGCCAGCTACTAAACCTAGCTGGCGTTTTGGTGACCTATCGGCTGCAGAACTTATGCCGCTGTTACAGCAGTATTTAATCGCACAAGATACTAAGGCCAACTGGCAATTGGTTTGGCTCAACAATGATGGTCAACCAGTGATTGGCTTATTGCCAAAAGTAAGCTGGTCTGTTTATGATTGCGCTGAAAACACGCTAGATTCGAACGAACAAGCAGTCCTTTATCAAGTCACGAAAACCTATCGTGACGCCGTTCACAATGATATCACTAGCACTCATATGAGTTATAGCGACTGGCAAGATGAGTTAATCAGTTATAGTCAAACTTATGAGACTGATAATGAAAACTCAGAATCAGTAAACGATTTAAATGAAAAACCAAGTTATCATCATGGTCTGATAGGTTTTATTGGTTATGATATTGCGGCTCATGAGCTAAGCCCAGCCGCCAAAATTGAGCGAGCAGCACAGCCTTGTGCCGTATTAGGGCATTATGATATTTACCTAGCACCTGATGGAAATCATGGCAACACAGGTTGGGAATTAACGATAAATGCAATTGCTAACGACTCTGAAAACGACTTTAATAATCAGCAAAAAAATAAAATAATCACGGCACTTGTCTCTTATTTAGATATAGTAGATAAAAAGCTGGCTGATAACTGTCTCAATAAAACGCAACTGACAGCATCACCACTGCCTGCTCCTTTAGTATTAAAATCACGATGGCGCAAACAAGACTATCAACAAGCATTCAATCAAACCCAAAAATATCTACAGCAAGGCGACTGTTATCAAATCAACCTAACCCAAGAATGGCAAGGTTTTTTTGATCATAATCCTAGTGATAATACCACCTTGCCGATGCTGATTGATTATTTGCCTGCTTTACATCGTAATACCCAAGCACCTTTTGCTGGATACTTAGCGGTTAATCCCTTTAACCGTGAAATCAAAAATAATACGTCCCAGCATCCGTTTGAATTATTGAGCTGCTCGCCTGAGTTGTTCTTTACATTTACCAAAGATATCGATACTGGCAAGCACCATATCATCACTAAGCCCATCAAAGGGACCATGCCGCGCAGCACCAATATTCAACAAGACCATGCTTATAAACAGCAACTGACTGATAGTGAAAAGGATCGCGCCGAAAATGTGATGATTGTCGATTTATTGCGTAATGACTTGGGTAAATATGCCAAGATAGGCAGCGTAAAAGTGCCGCAGTTATTCGCGATTGAGAGTTTTAGTAATGTGCACCATATGGTCAGCACTATTACCGCAGAATTACAGACGGACACTCACCCACTCGCCGTTTTATTTGGTAGTTTGCCTGCTGGCTCAATTACTGGTACACCAAAAAAGCGAGCGGTTGAAATTATATCTGAACTAGAAACTGCGCCGCGCGGTGCTTATTGCGGCACATTGGGCTATATGAACTTTGATGGTAGTGGTCAATGGAATGTACTCATTCGTACGCTGCAAGCTAACACTTCATCACATAATGGGCTGAAAAAAAGACATATCAGCTTATGGGCAGGCGGTGGTATCACTGTCGCCTCTGATTGCGATGCTGAATACCAAGAGTGTTTGGATAAAGTCGGTAATCTATTAAGCGTTTTAACTCAAGACAATATCAACAAATGTCCTTAAGGTTGTTCTAAAAGTACGACCAAAGAAATCCATAAAAAAGCCTGCTCAACATAATGTTGGCAGGCTTTTTTATCAATACAAGCATCGTGATGCAATTATCAAGATTTAAATCGCGAACCAGATATTAATCAGCAATGATTTCAGCCTCTTTCTGCAACGTTTGTAAAGCATCTATCAAACGGTTGTTTTGCTCTGCTGTACCGGTAGTGATACGCAAATACTCATTGATGCGTGGCTTGTCAAAATGACGGACGATAATGCCTTGCTCACGTAACGCATTCGCTACCGTATTGGCATTACCGTCTTTAGGGCGGGCAAAAACAAAGTTGGCATGCGATGGCAACACATCAAAACCTAACGCTGTCAGCTCTGCTGTAAGAGATTGGCGTAAGTCGATGACTTGCTGGCAGGTCTGAGTAAAATACTCAACATCCAATACACTGGCAGTCGCCCCTACTTGCGCCAGCTTATCCAGTGGATAGCTATTAAAGCTGTTTTTCATACGGGTTAAGGCTTCAATCAATGAGGCATTACCAAAAGCCATACCAACGCGTAATCCAGCAAGCGAACGTGACTTTGAAAAGGTTTGGGTCACAAGAATGTTGTCAAACTCATTGATTAAGCTCACTGCTGAAATTTCTGCATCTGAGCTACCGTCAACTGCCCGCGCAAAATCAATATAAGCCTCATCAATCACAATCACTGAGTTTGAGTGCTCACTAGCCAGCTTGCGAATATCGGCAAGCGATAATAATAATCCAGTTGGGGCATTTGGATTGGCAATGATAATGCCGCTACAAGGCTGGCGATAAGCATCAGGATCAATACTAAAATCTTCTTCCAAGGCAATTTGTACCAGCTCGATACCAAAGGTCTGCGCATAGACTGGATAGAAACTATAGCTGATATCGGGTGCTAAAACAGGTCGCTCTTTTAGGAAAAAGCTGGCAAATACTAGCGCCAACACTTCATCAGAACCATTGCCAACAAACACTTGGTTGATATCAATATCATAAAGTTGTGCCAATGCGGCACGCAAATCATCAGACTCAGGCGCTGGATATAAACGCAGATCAGCCGCTTGCTGCTCTAGGACTTTTGCGATTGCCTCGCCTACTTTCGGTGACGGCGGGAATGGGTTTTCATTGGTATTTAATTTGCATAAATTTTCATGCTGAGGCTGCTCACCAGGAACGTAAGGTGACAAATTACGCGCTTTAGATGACCAAAGTCTGGTGTCTATCTTTAACTCACTCATAAGTTATCCTACTATTAGCCACATAAATTATTAAATATAAATCTCAAAAGTACAATTCAAAAGCAATCATTAAGCCACGTTACTGATAACGATAACGGGCTGAGCGCGCATGGGCTTCTAAGTCCTCACGTTGCGCTAAAATATCTGCGGTCTCAGCCAATGGCTTACTACCGGCTTCAGTACAATAAATAATAGAGGATTTCTTTTGGAAATCATAAACACCAAGCGGTGAAGAGAAACGCGCAGTGCCAGAGGTTGGCAACACGTGATTGGGTCCTGCGCAGTAGTCACCAATCGCCTCAGGCGTGTGACGTCCCATGAAAATAGCACCTGCATGACGAATATCGTTGAGTAGCACATCAGGATGATCAACTGACAACTCTAAATGTTCTGGGGCAACCCGATTAATCACCGCCATACCTTCAACGCGGTCTTTGACTAAAATAAGTGCGCCACGATTTTTTAGCGAATCGCGGGCGATATCGGCTTTTGGCAACTCTGCCAGCGCTTTTTCAATTTCAGCCGCTACGTCTGCAAGCTGCTGTTCACTGGTCGTGACAAAGATAGCTTGAGCGATACGGTCATGTTCAGCTTGTGACAATAAATCCATCGCCAACCAATCGGCGCGATCTTGCGCCTCGCCCTCTGCATAGACCAATACTTCAGAGGGACCAGCGATCATATCAATCCCAACTTGACCAAATACTGCGCGCTTGGCGGCAGCAACATATTTATTACCAGGGCCAGTGATTTTATCCACCGCTGGAATCGTTTCGGTACCGTAAGCCAAGGCAGCAACCGCTTGCGCACCGCCGATGGTAAAGACACGGTCGACTTGTGCCAAATGTGCGGCGGCTAGCACCAATGGATTGAGCACGCCTTTTGGCGCTGGCACTACCATGATGACCTCTTTAACACCCGCCACTTTGGCAGGAATGGCATTCATCAATACAGAAGATGGATAAGAGGCCAAACCACCAGGGACATAGATGCCTACTCGATCAAGTGCAGTGACTTTTTGACCCAAGCGATTACCAAGCTCATCTTCATACTGCCAAGTCTCTTGTACTTGGCGCTCATGAAAAGTCTGCACACGCGTTGCTGCGGTAGTCAATGCGGATTTCACTGTATCATCAAGATTCGCAAACGCTTCAGCAAGCGCCTCTTTAGACAGCTCTAGCTCTTGCATCGTTGTCGCTGGATGCTGATCGAATTGCTGGGTTAACGCCAGTACGACGCGATCGCCATCATGCCGAACTTGCGCGATGATATCATCAACGGTCTTAAGTAAATCGGCATCATTGACGGTTTCAAAGGCAAGTAACTCTGTCAATTGACTGTCAAAATCGGCATCTTGGGTACTTAGTTGGCGCATGACTTAATCCTATATCTGAGCATAAAAGACTGCTGAAAATTAGCGATGTAAAAATGAGGGGTATTGAGTATTAATAATAATTGTGATGGCTGATATACCAGTTTTTATATATTTAGTTTGTTCAGATTATACTAACCTCATACTTTCTGGCAAGCAAATACAACAAAACCAGTTTAGCACGCTATATCTATCTTATAGCGCTAAACTGGTTTAAAAATTTGTATGACAATGCTTAAGATTACCAATGATTATTACCATTTGATAAGACATTGATTCATTGGGAATTAATTTATGAAGCGCTGGCAATGCTATTTTTGAAGCTATCTAAAATCGGCTCAAGTAACGCAAATTTACGCTTGTAGCTCACTTGATTGACGATAAGGCGTGAGGACACATCGCAAATATGATCGCGTGCTTCAAGACCGTTGGCGCGCAACGTATTACCTGTATCAACCACATCGACGATCAAATCACCCAATCCAACCAACGGCGCAAGCTCCATAGAGCCATACAGTTTAATCACATCCACTTGCTGACCTTGGCTGGCAAAGTAAGCGCGGGCAACATTGACGTATTTGGTCGCAATACGTAGGCGACGATTGGGTAGCGGCGCATCTTTCACGCCAGCTGTCATCAACTTACACTGAGCAATTTGCAAATCAAGTAACTCGTAGACATGGTTGGCACCATGCTCAAGCAACACATCTTTACCCGCCACTCCAAAGTCAGCCGCGCCATGCTCAACGTAGGTTGGCACATCACTGGCACGCAAAATCAATACACGCACATTGGGGTTTGAGGTTGGAAAAATAAGTTTGCGTGAGGCTTCAGGATCTTCTAATAACTCAACACCAGCTGCGCGTAGCAATGGCATGGTCTCTTCTAGAATACGACCTTTTGATAAGGCCAGTGTTAAGCCTGAAAACGCATCATTTACTTCATTTAATAAACCATCATTTGGTAGGCTATTGCTTGCTTCAGTCATAATGACATCATGTCCATGTGCAGTTAACACCCCCGCTGAAGGGGGCTTTTAGTGGTAGGTTACTAAGCTATTCATATCAACGCCAATCGTATCAATCATTCAGATCATGGATTTGATAAGAAAATCGATATTAGTCATTAGTATTGATACGTTCGATATTGACCCCAAGCGCACGCAGCTTTTCTTCGACATGCTCATAACCACGATCGATATGATAAATGCGGTCGATTAAACTTTCACCTTCAGCAGTTGCCGCTGCCATCACCAATGACATAGACGCACGTAAATCAGTCGCCATCACAGGGGCAGCGGTGAAGTTTTCGACGCCTTTTACTACGGCCGTATGACCATCTACTTGGATAGAAGCGCCTAGACGATTAAGCTCAGGGACATGCATATAGCGGTTTTCAAAGATATTTTCGATAAAGGTACTCGTACCATCCGCCAAACACGCAATAGCCATGACCTGCGCTTGCATATCGGTTGGGAAACCTGGATGCGGCTGAGTACGGATATCAACCGCTTTAGGGCGACCTTTCATCTGCGCACGAATCCAACCATCACCAGTGGTAATAATGGCACCCATGTCTTCGAATTTTTCTAATACAGGTGTTAGTAATAGCGCAGAGGTGTTTTTAGTCAACACATCGCCACGCGTCATGAGTGCGCCAGCAAGGTATGAGCCTGTTTCGATACGATCCGGTACCACCGAATACTCACAACCGTGTAAGCGCTCAACGCCTTCGATGGTCATAATCGAAGTACCGATACCGCTGATTTTAGCGCCCATCGCGACCAACATATTGGCCAAATCAACGACTTCTGGCTCAAGGGCACAATTACCTAAGACGGTCGTACCTTTAGCAAGTGCGGCTGCCATAATAACGTTTTCAGTACCGCCCACGGTAATCATATCAAAAGAGTAGTTACAACCAATCAGCTTACCGCCTTTTGGCGCTTGTGCTTTTACGTAACCATTTTCGACACTAATTTCAGCACCCATCGCCTCAAAGGCTTTTAGGTGTTGGTCAACAGGACGTGAACCAATGGCACAACCGCCGGGCAATGACACTTCTGCCTCACCAAAACGTGCTAGCAATGGTCCAAGCACTAAAATTGAGGCGCGCATGGTCTTTACTAAATCATACGGTGCATAGAAATTATCGATATTTTTGGTATCGCAGGTGACAGTATCGTCCTGCTTTTGGATTTTGATACCCATGCCACCGATCAATTCAATCAAGGTCCGCACATCTTGTAACGATGGCACATTGTGCAATGTCGTTGGCGTCTCGGCCAATATCATAGCGGCAAGTAACGGCAAAGCAGCATTTTTGGCGCCTGAGATAGTAACTTCCCCTGCGATACGACTACTACCAGTGATTAAAAATTGATCCATAGAAGTGACAACCTAACGATGAGTATTAAAATAGTGAAAATCAGACCAATCACACCTAGCCAACATAATAGCCAGTCTAACAAGCCAAATCATATGTATAACGGTCTAGCCCTTGGATTGAACGTCCCATTCAGCAGGCGTCAGCGCTTGAATATTGAGCGCATGAATATCGCCACTGGCGATCTTATCATTGACTAATGCATAAATCGCCTGCTGACGTTGCACGGCACGCTTACCTTCAAAACTGGCATCAACCACGCGTACATCAAACTTATTACCTTGATTGGCAGCTTGAATAAAAGCGTCTGGGAAGTGAGTCTGTAAAAATGCAATCAAATCGTCAGCGTTCATGCTCATAAAATATTCTGCCTTAAAGTGTCAGATAGGGTATAGATTTAAAGTGACGACATTATAACAAGAGTTTAAGCATCTTACAGTACTGTCTTACGCAACTGCACCTAACTTCTGATTGCCGTCCATTATTTGAGCATTTTATCCAAGTACGTCAGTACTTGCGCGCGTACATCATTGACCCAACGTAGCGGCGGTGCCATCGCACCAATACTGGTCGCATGACTGGCACCTTTTATTTCACCATTTTCTACGGTGACGCCCGCCTCTTGCAACGCTTTGGTCATTTTAATCGTATTGGTCGCGTACACTACTTTGTCTTTTTCGGCAGTCAACAATAAATACGGGGGCTGCTCACCTTTGATTTGACGGTCTGGCATGACCTCGTCTGGCGTAGCATCAGCAGCAAAGGCAGTGGCGCTATCAAATTTACGGAAGTCATAACTATAAGGACCCGCAATACCCACGACCGCGGTAATATCCTTTGGCTTAATACCATAAGGCGCTAAAAAATCTTCATTGGCGACCGCTGCAACCGCGTTAAATGCACCAGCAGAATGTCCAATGACCGCCAAGCGTTTAGGATCAGCATGTAAGCTCGGAGCATTATTGATACTCCAAGCAATCGCTTGCGCTGTATCTTTGACATAATCAGGGTACACATGCTCAGGCGCTTTACGATAATTAATCACGGCGGTGACATAACCTGCTTGCGCCAAACTCTGACCGACAAAGGCATACTGTTCTTTATTGCCACTCTCCCATGAGCCACCGTGCACAAACACCACCATCGGATAGCTATCATTAATCGTACCATCATTGATGGCGCTTTGGGCTTTCATCGCTTGTGCTAATGGCTTGGGATAATAAATATCCAAATCTTGATCGGGCTCATCACCATAAAGAATATTTTTGCTGACGCCAACGCCGCCACTAGCAGTAATGCCATTGACGATAGCCAGTGGCGATAGAGCTTGCGCATTCTGGGTGGCTAGGGCAACGCTACCCAGTGCTAAGGCAGCGACACCTGTGAATTTTAGAATGCCTACTTTGCTAGCAGTATTATTAGTCATGCTTTCATTATTTATTTTTTGACGGCTTTTATTATATTCTAAGTGCTTGTTTGCATCCTTCATTGCCAGTATCCCTATTATATTTATACATGAGTCAAAAGTAA
Organism: Psychrobacter sp. NC44; assembly: GCF_904846655.1. Lineage (NCBI taxonomy): Bacteria > Pseudomonadati > Pseudomonadota > Gammaproteobacteria > Moraxellales > Moraxellaceae > Psychrobacter > Psychrobacter sp. NC44. Next base: position 15,443 of record NZ_CAJHBN010000015.1, read on the forward strand.
CAGCACTGCGATAGTCCTTTTATAAAATAAGCACTAGGGCGTGTCTTCAATTCACTCAATAGTCATCTAAATGGGCTAAAAATGGATAAATATTGCCAAACATCGTCAAATAGCTGGTTAATATCCCGATATTATCTACGCTATTTTTCTTGTTTGACGGCAATTTATCTCATTTTTATCGCCATTTTTGAAATGAAGACACGCCCTAGTACTGTCTTGTCTATTCTTCGCTTTTTATATCTTACTGGCTGGCTCAGAAGTTCTCGTGTTTTTCCTGTTAACAGTGTTTAGGTTTCTTGTCATTAAACACGGTTTAAACTGACGGGGCAAATAGCTTACGCTACAAGCTATTTAGCCACTGTTTTTTTGTTTTATTAATAAATAACAGCTGTGTTTTAGAACACTTTTTACGGATCTTGATACAGGTCTATATATGGGCTTGATGATGGTTGCTCAACGGTTGTGCCATCTTCGGTCACGACGATAGGAGTCGATGTAGCAACGGACGCTGGCGCTTCAGAATTATTAACGCTAGCAGCAGCTACCCCGTCCACAACGACTGGTGCTGAAGCAGGATTTACCAAGTTATTTTCAGACATAATGTCGTCTTTACTTATCTTTACGCCCCTGTCATCAACGACGGTCGTCAGCAGCACCAGCTCAGTCACACCAACGGTGCTATTGGCGATATCGATTAGGTGACTCTGCTGAGTCGGTGTCATACGTCCCATGATATAAACCACACCATCATTGGTCACTGCTTTGATCTGTGAGGCTTTGACGCCATCACTCGCGGCGACTTTTGCCAGCAGTTTTGAGGTGATATAGCCATCATGAACCGTCGAGCTATAGCCTTTAGACGCGCTGACGTTTAGCTCATTATAGACATGACGCACATCTGGCATAGAGCTGACGACTTTTTCGACTTCTAGTTTGATGGCTTCAGTGGGTACTTCACCTGTCAATAACACTTCACTATTAAAGCTATCAATACCCATACGGCTGGTTTGTTGCAGGTCTTCTTTTAACCCATAAACATTGATTTTAACGGTATGTTCGATACTGCGATCCAGTAGTCGCTGCGGAATGGTACGCTCTGTCATCGGCACACCATACGTACCTTCTGTACTATTGGTCAAATAATTGGTGGTACAGCCCGTAGTAACGATGCTGGTCATTAGCATAACGCCTATCGCGGTGCGGCGTGATGAGCCAAAAATAGCAGTGCGCAAATGCATCCGTGTCATGATTTACCTCTTAGAACATGAGTGTGACGATCGTATAAAGTCAATTGATTGAGCCAGTTTTAATCTAATAACATTTGTTTTGACAACTGTTAATTCAGTTAATAACAACTTAGCTACTTTACTTAATTTTTACTATCAGCGGTTAGGTTTTTGGTAACGCTCACTCGATGATAAGTACTTACTACCTTCTAGTTGGGTAGCTTTTGCATCCTAATATCACGTATCTGCTATAAAAGCACCTTTGAGCCATTGTGGTTGATTTGCTATGTTTTGACCACTAGTCTTAATATGAGTACCTACCGTATCATAAGCGATGACATCGAACCGGCAGTCATAATCCTCATACTCAGGATGCTGTTGCAAAAAATATTGCGCCGTTCTAATCACTTTACGTTGTTTGCTTGCCGTCACGCTCAGTGCAGCACCACCAAAACCTGAACGCTGCCGTTGACGCACTTCGATAAATACCAATGTTGACCATGCTGAACCTGTCTCCAGCATAATCAAATCCAGCTCACCCACTTTGGGCTGCTGCCAATTTTGGGCAATCAAAATCAATCCTTGCGATTGTAAAAACTCACACGCCTGCTGCTCAAACAGACTGCCTTGACGCTGCCTTGGTGAAGTGAGGTTCAAAGGTTTATGACTGCACATAAGGTCGATGGGTCTCGTTAACATTTCAGAATTATCATAGCACATCATGCTAAACTAGCCACTTTCGCGTGCAGATGCTGGTATGGTGTTTTATGCTTTGCTTAAGTTCTATTTTTAACCAGTTTTGTCAGTCAGCGCGCCACATTATATTTTAATTCCCGCTTTTAATACTCCGAGGTTTTCATGTCTAGCCCTACCGCGATGCCAGCTTGTCTATATATCGTTGCCACGCCGATTGGCAATATGAGCGATATGACGCCGCATGCCATCGATGTTTTAAAACAAGTCGCCATCATTGCCTGTGAAGACACCCGTACCTCAGGTAAGCTATTGTCGCATTTTGGCATTGATACCAAAGGCAGTAAAGCCGACGACGAAAAAGAGTCAGAAGCTCCTAACACTAAAAATAATACCGATAATAACGTGACAGACGCTGATACCGCGACCAAGCAAAAAGGTCATAACAAGCTTTGGGCATACCATGAGCACAATAGTGCCATTCAAACACCCAAAATTATCGAGATGATCGAGCAAGGACATTCGGTTGCTTTGATAAGTGATGCTGGTACGCCACTCATCAGTGATCCAGGTTATCAACTGGTACAGGCCGCTCATGCCGCAGGCGTTAGAGTCTCTCCTATCATTGGTGCCTCTGCTGCCATTGCTGCACTGTCAGTCGCAGGACTGCCCTCAGACCGCTTTAGCTTTATTGGGTTTTTACCCGCCAAAACCCACGGTCGCCAAAAGCAATTAGCAGCATTAAACTCACGTACCGAAACGCTGATATTTTATGAAGCACCGCACCGTATTATCGCCAGTTTAGAAGACATGGCGACTATATTTGGCGCAGATCGTGAAGTCACTTTTTGCCGTGAATTGACTAAGACCTTTGAGACTGTCCATAAAAGCACTCTTGGGGATTTGGTGGAATTTGTCAAAGCTGATGACAATCAACAGCGCGGTGAGATAGTCGTGGTCGTCGCTGGCGTGAATGTGGTGCAGGATGCGGATGACATCAGTATTCATGATAAATTATTGCAGCGCTTGCTTGAGGACTTATCGGTTAAAAAAGCCGCTGCATTGGGCGCTGATATCACTGGCGTCAAAAAGAATGCGCTATATCAGCGCTTACTTGAGCTACAAGCTGAATAATTTTTGGATATTAATATTAAAGACAGTTATAAAACCATTGAGGAGAAGTGAGCGATGTACAATGTAATGGCGATAGGCAACGCATTGGTTGACCATGAATATGTGCTGTCAGATGCGGCGCTAGAAGAGACTGACTTGACCAAAGGCAATATGACGCTGGCAGGTATCGACGAGCAACAGCAATTGTTGGCGTATTTTAAACTGGCAGAAATTGCACCATCAAAGCAGGCTGGTGGTGGCTCAGCGGCTAATACGATGTATACCTTTGCCAGTTTAGGCGGCAAGCCATTTTATGCCTGCCGCGTTGGTGACGATCAACAAGGCGAGTTTTACCTCAAAGACTTACATGAAGCAGGCGTTGCAACTTCAGAGAAATCTATCCATGCAGGCGGAGTAACGGGTTCATGTGTGGTCGCAGTGACTGAAGATGGCGAGCGCACCATGCAAACTTATCTCGGCACTTCAAGCGAAATCACCGCAGAAAATGTCGATTTTGATGCGCTGACACAAGCTGACTGGTTATATATAGAAGGCTACTTGGCCATGACTGAGAGTATTCAGCCTGCCATGACTCAGTTGCGTCATCAAGCAGGGATTCATTCTGCAAAAATTGCCGTAAGTTTTGCTGATCCTGCCGTGGTGAAGTTTGCCAAAGACGGTTTACTCAATATGCTGGGCAATAAAGTGGCAGTGATATTCTGTAATAGTGAGGAAGCCAAACTCTTTACGGACAAAAAACAAGTCAAGGCAGCCGCACGCGCACTGCTTGAGTATTGCCAGACAGCAGTGGTCACTGATGGTGCCAATGGTGCAACAATCGCTCATAAAGCTGATGATAAATCAGAGATTGAGATTTATGAAGTTGCTACACCAATCGTTACTAATGTCATTGATACCAACGGTGCCGGTGATAATTACGCAGGAGCATTTTTATACGCGTTGTCGCAGCACTATAGCTTGCCTGAATGTGGTCGTCTTGCCAGCGAAGTGGCGGCGCAGGTGATTCAACAGTTTGGACCACGATTAGCCTCACAAGATTATAGAGATATTGCGAAGCGTGTACTATCTGCTTAACTTATAAAAATCTGTCATTGCCAATAATAAAAAAGCCCATCTCAATTGATATGGGCTTTTTTATTATTAATCATGAGACAAGTTACTCAGCTCACATTGCTCAGCTCACATTGCTCAGTTCAATAAAAAGCGTTTAATACTAAGCCGAGGCTAATGCTTGCGCAAGATCCGCTTTGATATCTTCGATGTGCTCGATACCAATTGATAGACGTACCATATCAGTGCTTACACCTGCATTTTCGAGCTCTTGCTCATTGAGCTGGCGATGGGTGGTCGTCGCTGGATGACAGGCTAGTGATTTGGCATCACCGATATTGACCAAACGAGTAATCAGCTGCAGCGCATCGATAAAGCGAGCACCAGCTTCCAAGCCACCTTTTACTCCAAAGGTCAAAATAGCAGAAGGCGTGCCTTTCATGTATTTTTTGGCAAGCTCATGCTCAGGATGATCTGGCAAACCCGCATACTTTACCCAAGCAACCTTGTCATGGTCACGCAGATATTCCGCAACGGCTTGCGCGTTCTGTACATGGCGCTCCATACGTAGACTCAATGTCTCCATACCCTGCAAAATACCAAAAGCATTGAGCGGGCTAAGTGCCGCGCCAGTATTACGCAGCGGTGCCACACGAGCACGAGCGATAAAGGCTGCTGCACCGACATCTTTGACAAAGTTCACACCGTGATAACTATGATCTGGCGTGTTCAATAAGGGAAAACGCTCAGGATAGTCGCCCCATGCGAATTTACCACTATCGACAATCGCCCCACCAATTGAGGTACCTGTACCACTCATATATTTGGTCAATGAATGAATCACGATATCCGCACCAAACTCAAAAGGACGACATAACGCAGGCGTGGCAACCGTACTATCAATCACCACTGGCACACCATATTCATGTGCGATATCACTCAGCGCTTGAATATCAACGATGTTACCTAATGGATTACCGATACTTTCTGCAAAGACCATCTTAGTCTTATCATCGATCAAATCACGAATCGCCTCAGGATTTTTGTGATCAAAGAAGCGGACTTCGATACCTTGACGCGGCAATGCATGGGCAAACAAATTATAAGTACCGCCGTACAAGGTCGACACAGCAACGATATTATCGCCCGCTTCACAGATGGTTTGAATCGCATAAGTAATGGCTGCCATGCCAGATGCTACTGCAAGGGCACCGATACCGCCTTCGAGTGCCGCGACGCGTTCCTCCAACACGGCATTGGTCGGGTTCATAATACGGGTATAAATATTGCCTGCAACTTTTAGATCAAACAAATCAGCACCATGCTGAGTGTTATCAAAGGCGTACGAGCTGGTGTGATAAATCGGCACTGCGACCGCTTTGGTCGTTGGCTCAACGCTATAACCGGCGTGAATCGCCAAGGTCTCAAGACGTTGAGGCGTCTCTGATTTTTGGGCTGTTTGCTGGGCTGCTTGTTCGTCACTCATCATATATTCCTTTATTTCGATAAAAGTTATTAATCAATAAATGACTAATCAACAAATTATTAATCAACAATATGTCACTGAAAATTCAGCTAAAAAACAATCTCCCAAATCATAGCAATAAAAAAAGCCAAGTTCATCAAAACTTGGCTTTTTAATTAAAATAACTCTTCAGATATTACTTAACGCTTTGGCTTTTACTGAGATTTCTATTTATAGTAAGCGTTTTCGGTACGGGTATGATCGGTCTCATCAATCACTTGCGTCAACTCTGGTATTTGCTGCTTAAGTTGCACTTCAACGCCTTGACGTAAGGTCATGTCAACGGCTGAACAGCCTTGGCAACCACCACCAAACTTCAATACCGCAGTCAGACCAACGCCTTCTTCATCAATCAGTTCAAGCAGTTGTACGTCGCCACCATGCGCCGCTAAGCCGGGATTAATCTCTGACTGCAATACGTAGTTGATACGCTCTTCGACACTGGCATCCGCACCCACTTTAGGCACTTTAGAATTTGGTGCACGGAAGGTCAGCTGACCACCAAAACGGTCTTTATTATAATCAATCACCGCATCTTCTAAATAAGGAACAGACGCCGCTTCGATAAAGGCAGAAAAACTGTCATACGTAAAACGCAGGTCCGCACTATCCTCTTCGCCCGGTTGGTTATAAGCCATACAGCACTCTGCACGCGGCGTACCTGGATGCTCAACGAAAATACGCACGCCGATACCATCGGTATCCTGCTTGGATAACAAATCTGCTAAGTAGCTTTGGGCTGACTCAGTAATAGTAATATTGCTTTTTGCTACAGTTTGCTCAGTATCTAGCGCTGATTCATAGTCTGCTGACTGGTCTAGTTGGCTCTCAGCTTGGTTGTGCTCACTCATAATATGTCCTATGCGTTATGACACAAACGCTATATCTGTTATGGCTACTGTGTCGTGAATTTAAAATTAGGTAGCGGGTATAAGTTATGCGGGTTATCAATCATTACAGTCTGTTGTCTTAAAATATTGACTGCCGTTGTTATAACATTTTGCTCAATTTATAGCAGCTATTATAACGTACTCAGCCGACAATTCCGACTGCGCTACTGTGAATTAAACCAAAATGCTCACAAATGACTGCTATCGGTTTTATCAATGCTTTATTAACAATGACGAAATAGACACGACAAATAGCACTTATCTAATGATTGATATATCCCCTACTATATAAAGACAGCAACCGTGATTATCAAGCACCTAGAACACTAACTAACCACCTACTTTCTTCCGAATGCTACGGCATGTCTAACACTGTGTGAGACCATACAACCAAAGCACTTATCATGCTTGCTATTTTCTAGCGCTAGTTTTAGATCTATTTACAAGGTAAAGTGTATTGTCCTAAATACCTTTTTATAGGTTTACTTATTGATCATTATATTAGGCATTCTTGTTGCCCTTATTATAGTCGTCGCGCTTTTAGTACCGGAGGGTGTTGACTATACCAAAGCTGTAAAAGAAATTATGTCCCGCTATATCAAAATTCATGTAGCGTTGGTATTTTTTCGCAATCCATTACTCCAGTTGATATTCTTTTATATTGACTATAGAGATCGCTTAGATATCGAAGAAAAGAGGATGTTCAAACGCTATTTTATAACGCAATTTTTTAGCATCTTTATATTTATTACTATAATTTTCATTGTTAAACATTACATTTAAGCTAGCAGAAATTTCATATTTTAGTTGAATCAATCTTATGATGACACAAACACTGAATCTAGTAACGACCAAAGACGACGAACAAGTAGCCGTTTGGAAGATTGTGGATAATACAAAAAATAAAACAAAGAGCGATACCCTTACCACCAATACCTTTGCCATAAAATCTCAAAACATATTTTTGACGCACGGCACGTTTTCGGACAAACAAACCTGTTTGAAAATCGCTGAGTATCTAGCCCGCCTCGGTCATCATTGCTACATCATGGAATGGCGCGGTCATGGCGCAAGCTCAATACCCAAAGAAAAATTCAATTTCGAAACGGTTGCAACCTATGACTATGAAGCGACTTTTCGCTATCTTTTTGAGGAATTAAAACTCGATAATCTACATTGCGTCACCCATAGCGGCGGCGGGGTTGGCTTAACGATGTTTTTGATCCAGCATCCCTGCTATATCGATAAGATTAATAGCGCTAGCATGTTTGCCTGCCAAGCTTATGGCGCTGCAATAAATCCGATAAATCATACTAAAATTCTTATAGCAAAATTATTCACGCGGCTGGTTGGCTATATCCCTGCTAAAAAAATCAAGCTAGGGCCTTTTAATGAAAGCTATCATATGATGAGCCAGTGGTACGACTGGAATCTACAAAAAAACTTTAACAGCAGTTTTCTTAAGCAACGTACATTTAAGACAGCCAGCATGGATACATTCGCCGCTGATGATGCACCTTTAGACTACCGGCAACAGATGCCAAAAATCACGATACCTATCTATGCTATCAGCGCAAAAGGCGACAATTTCATCTCCCCTACTCGTGGTTGTCAGCTATTTTTTGAACCCTTTAAAAACCCTGCCAATATTTTTCGAGAATACTCGCTCAGCCATGGAGATTTGGACGATTATACACACAGCCGCATTATGATCAGTCGTAACGCCGCTCACGAAATTTGGCCAACAGTTACCGCGTGGGTTGAGCAGCATGCCCGTTAAAATAGCGGTGCGGTTGTAGCCTAACTACAACATGGTACGGACTATAACCAAAAACCGCACACCTCTAAACATCTTTATACTTGTCAGCGAGTGATAGGCTGTGTCAGTATTGGCGTCATTACTTTTTACTCAATAAATTTTAACCAATGAAATATCCGTAGTAGGAAAGTGGCGTATATGAGCGAATCATCAGAGCAAAGTTCAGCTAAAGACAATAAACACTATCGTTATTTGATTTTTATCGGGCGTTTCCAGCCCTTCCATCGTGGACATAAAGCGGTCATCGACGAAGCATTGAAGCGTGCTGATAATGTCATTATGTTGATCGGCTCTGCTAACTTACCGCGTAGTTTACGCAATCCCTTTAGTGTCGCTGAGCGTGCTGCCATGATTAAAGGCGCATATTCAGCAGCAGAAGCAGCACGTATTCACTGCGTTGCTCTAGATGATGCACTCTACAACGACACACGCTGGCTACAGTACGTGCAAGCAGGCGTGAAGTCTGTTACTGGTGATTTGCAAACTGATATCGGCTTGATTGGTCATTCCAAAGACAGCTCCTCGTATTATTTATCGCTATTCCCCAACTGGGCGTCCGTCTCAGTACCGAGCTATCACAACCTATCCGCTACCCCGATTCGCGATAGCTATCTAATGGGTGCGACCCCGACTCCTGAACGCACGCCTGAGTCGACGCGCAAGGTTCTAAATGATTTCAAAAAGACAGACGAATATCAAAATCTGCACGAAGAAGCCGACTTTATTGATAAATATAAAAGACAGTGGGAATCAGCGCCTTATCCACCAACCTTTATGACAGCAGATGCTCTGATTGTCCAGTCAGGACATATTCTATTGGTTGAGCGCCGCAGCATGCCAGGGCGCGGACTGTGGGCATTACCAGGCGGATTTTTGAATCCAAAAGAGACCTTATTCGATGCATGTATCCGTGAGCTACGTGAGGAGACTCGCCTAAAAGTCCCTGAGCCAGTATTGCGCGGCTCTTGTCATAGTCAGCATACCTTTGATGACCCATATCGCTCAGCACGTGGTCGTACGATTACCCAAGCCTTTTATTTTCAACTTAAAAATGACCCAAAAGGCTTGCCAAAAGTCAAAGGTGGCGACGATGCTGCCACAGCATTCTGGCTACCACTCGCTGAGCTTGACGCCACCATGATGTTTGAAGACCATTATGCAATTATTACTAAAATGGTCGGTTTGTAGGATTTTATCAGGCGATTATCCGACTTTTCATCAACAATTTTTCACGCCCAAGCTGATAGACAGCAAGGGCTAATCGCCGTAACTGTTCTTTCATTAACGCAGCTACGGCATCTCAAAGCAGAGGAGTTCTGTGATGTATACCAGCAATTTAAACAATTTAATTCTAAATAGCGACAGTTACAAAACCTCACATTGGGTGCAATATCCAAAAGGTAGTGAGTATCTGTCCAGCTATATTGAGGCGCGTAAAGGCGACTACGATGTGGTGTTCTTTGGCTTGCAAGCCTTTATTAAAGAATATCTAAGCACGCCAATCACTCATCAAGACATTGATGAAGCCGAAATGGTCATTCAAGCACACGGTTTGACCTTTAACCGTGCTGGCTGGGAGCGTTTGGTTGATAAACATGGCGGTTATTTACCACTGCGTATCGAAGCCATACCTGAAGGTAGCATCGTACCCGTGTCCAACGTCGTCTGCCAAGTTATCAATACCGATCCTGAGTTTTATTGGCTGCCAAGCTATATCGAGACTGCTTTGCTTCGTGCCATTTGGTATCCATCAACCGTCGCTAGTGTCTCGCATTATTGCAAAAACATTATTCGTCAGGCGTTAGAAAAATCAGCAGACAATACCGAATCACTCACTTTTCGTTTGCATGATTTTGGCTCGCGCGGGGCATCTAGTCAGGAGTCTGTCGCGCTCGGCAGCTTAGCGCATTTAGTGAACTTTGCTGGAACCGATTCGATGACAGCGTTGGTGGCTGCCAGCCGCTGGTATCACATGGATAAGGATATGCCCGCGTTTTCTATTCCTGCTGCTGAGCATAGCACCATGACCGCGTGGGGTCGTGATGGCGAAACCGCTGCTTTTGCCAATATGATTGAGCAGTTTGGTGGCGTAGGTAAAAGCTTTTCAGTGGTCTCTGACAGCTACGACTTATGGAACGCCATCGATAATATCTGGGGCGGCAGCTTAAAAGATGATGTGAAAAATATGGGCGGGACTTTGGTTATCCGACCCGATAGTGGTGAGCCTGCCAAAGTGGTTCGCGAAGCCTTAGAGCGCTTGGCAGTAAAATTTGGAACAACGATTAATAGTAAAGGCTATAAAGTGCTGCCTGATTATGTACGTGTCATCCAAGGGGATGGCATCAGCCCACAAAGCTTAACTAAGATCATTGATGTGGTCATGAAAGCAGGGTTTAGCGCAGAGAATGTGACCTTTGGTATGGGCGGTGGTCTATTACAGCAAGTCAACCGCGACACCATGAGCTGGGCGATGAAAGCCAGCGCTATCTCTATCGATGGCACATGGACAGACATCTATAAAGACCCGATTACCAGCCGCTCTAAACGCTCAAAGAAGGGACGTTTGGCGCTGGTCAAAAGCAGCAATGGACAGCTAAAAACCATCAAGGCTGAAGACCTATCTGCAGACGCAGATAACCTACTGCGTGATATTTATGTCGATGGTAAATTATTAATTGAAGACAATCTCACCACTATTCGGGAGCGTGCAGGATGGTAGCAATATGATAAATAACAATAAAATCGCCTCGGTGGCAAGAGATGTACTGCTTGCTCCTATTTATTTTTATCAAGGGCGCAAAATTAAGCGTAATACGGTACGTCTACCTGAGCCAAATGGTGAAAGGCACGGGCAAGTTCAATTAAATGACGCGATTGAGTCGCCAAAAGAAGCGCACAAGCGGACATTAAACCTAATGGTCGTTGGCGATTCGGCGGCGGCTGGCGTCGGTAGTGAGACGCAGCAAGAAGCGCTTGTCGGTAACTTAATTCCTGTTTTGACGCAGCAGTCTGCTATCCAAAATCAGTTTGATATACTGAACTGGTCATTGCAAGCGACGACGGGGCATACCAGCTTTGATATCTTGCGTAGGCTTTATGTTCTACCCGCGCCTAGCCAGCCTGTTGATGTGATGGTGCTGAGTGTCGGCGTTAACGACACCACCTCTAAAGTCTCGGTGGATAAATGGCAACAGCAAATTGAAAGTATTATCGCTATCGCTCAGCGTAAATTTGGCGTGCGAGAATTGATTTTTTTAAGCCTGCCGCCGATGGCACAGATGCCTGCGATACCTGCCCCGCTAAGTAACTTTGTGGGTGCTAAAGCCTCTATCCTTGATAAGACATTGCAGCAAGTTTGCGCCGCTCATGATAGTGTCACCTACATGGCCACTGACTTTCCACGAATGATAGCAGAGCATTCGAACGGTACTCCAATCGATATCAAAGTGATGTTTGCCAGTGACGGTTTTCATCCTAGCAGCCTCATGTATGGCTATTGGGCGCAGCAATTGTCAGAGTTGATTATACAGTTACTGAACCCTTACGATGCTGAGTTGACTGATTAAAAACCATTGAGGCGTTACTTCTAAAAACTTAAACAAAAAAAACCGCTGAATAGTCAGCGGTTTTTTTATGTTCTTAATACTATAGCTGTGCATGTTTGAAAAAACACATGCTCAAAATAATATCACGCAATACGTGTGAATTATTCTGCAGCGTCAGTATCAGCAGCTTTCTTACGGCCACCAAATGCACCAAAGCGTTTGTTGAAGCTAGCAACACGGCCTTCAGTAGAAGTTTTGCGTTGTTCGCCAGTATAGAATGGATGCGACGCACTTGAGATATCAAGCGGGTAGTATGGATATTCTGACCCTTCGTATTCACGAGTGGTTTTGGTTTTAACGGTTGAACGAGTTAAGAAAAAAACGTCAGCGTTAGTGTCATGGAATAAAACTTCTTGGTAATTAGGATGGATATCTTTACGCATAATAAACTCTCTATGTCCGATGTATGTATAGCACTCTTGAACACCATCTTAGACGATGTGTCAAGCAAGTCATGACATACGTAACTGAGGCACTAAGGGACATTGATAAGTATGGCGGCTGCGTCACTGGCTTATTCCAGCACCCAACACCATTCCTCTGCTCACTTAGCCTTTCCCCAGCGGGAAAATCAAACCGCGATTTTAACGGTTTTTATCGCTAGACGCAAGCAGCAGTTGTGAGTGATATATGTGATAAGTTGTCACCAAAATCTCTATTTTGTTGAGAGGTATACGGTATGTAAGTATAATATTAAATTAGTTTAAATAATCAATATATATTGTAGATTTAGATTTAGTTAATAATTTATTTTTGATATTAATCATTTGTTAATGATGATGGATACCGTCTTATTTCGCCTCATTAATCAAGCACCCACTATTTATAAACACTCAATAAGGACAATATAATGATAAATACTGTTATGAATAATAGCGCAAAAGCCCTGCTTATCAGCTCAGCACTGGCACTCACCACTGTTGCAAGTGCGGCATTACCTAGTCAATGGCAATTAGACGACTCGCACACCCGTGTGGGATTTTCTGTCAATCACTTAGGATTTTCGACCACCATGGGTCATTTTAACGACGTCAAAGGGGTCATTAATTACGACGTCAAATCACCCAGTAAAACCAATATGAGCTTCACCATTGCAACCGATAGCATTGACACCAATTGGGATGCACGTGATGAGCATTTAAAAAAGGCTGAATTTTTTAACGTCGCCAAATATCCAACCATGATCTTTAAATCAACCAGCGTAAAATTTATAAATCCGCAACAAGCCAAGGTCACAGGTAACTTTACTATGCTGGGTCAAACCAAACCACTAACGCTGGATGTGACTTTGAATAAAATCGCCAACAGCCCTCTTACCAAAGAGCCAGTTATTGGCTTCCGTGCAACGGGTAATATTGATCGCGCAGCCTATGGTATGACAGCTTTCGCAGATGGCATTACCACCAATGTCCCGATCCAAATCGATGGTGAGTTGATAGAGAAAAAATCGCAAACCAACAAAAAATCTAAATAAGTCTAATTTTTAGCCAAGCACAAATCGCTACCTCCTCTACATACTCTAAAAAAAGCAGCCATTATGATGGCTGCTTTTTTGACAATAATGAATCAACTCACTCGACATTTATATATATTTAATAAATCGCATAAATACTTTCCATTTGCTTGTTAACCTCAGTTTTTATTGTTATATTCATATATACGGATTTACGAATATAAAACATAACGCTGAGGGAGCAGAAAGATGGATACAGTACAGGTAGACTTTGCCGAGATAAATAAAGACTGGGATAAAAACATCGCTGATTATCACTTTGATATTTATCACTTATCTGGTTGGATTGCTGCGTCAGCTATTGTAGATAAAGGCACTCCTCAAGGAGTGATTGCCACTTATAACAATAAAAAAATCTTTTTACCTCTCATTATAAGAGAAATCGACTCAGAGCATTGGGATGCTACCTCTACTTATGGTTACGGCGGTCCTGTCATGGATAAGTCTCTCACTGATGCCGAATTAGACATAATATTGGCAGAAGTAAGGGGCTTTCTCTTAGAAAAAGGCTGTGTGTCTTTATTCATGCGACTGCATCCAATCATCAATAAAGAGTGGCTACCAACGGTCGGCAAAGCACTCACTCATGGATTGACATTGATGTCTGACTTGAGTAAATCTGAAGAGGAGCACTGGAGCGAGACTCAAAATCGTCATCGTAGAGGTATTAAAAAAGCCTTAAAAATGGATGTCGTGACAAAAATTGAGCGTTTAACCAGAGAGAATGTAGTGATGTTTTCCAATATATACAAAGAAACGATGGCGCAGGTGAAGGCAGATCAGTACTACTTCTTTGATGATGATTACTTTTTTAATTTGCTCGAAAATCTGCAAGACAGAATACTACTGATAACTGCCTATCAGGATAATAAAGCCATTGGTTCCTCTATCTACACAATCTGTAAAGAATCGGGCATTATGCAATTTCATCTCGGAGGCACGCTCAACGCTTATACCCATCTACAACCTTCCAAACTTATTACCCATGTGGCTCGTGATTGGGGCCGAACCAATCATTATAAATTACTGCATCTTGGCGGCGGCGTAGGCTCTAATCTAGATTCTTTATACGAGTATAAAAAAGGGTTTAGCTCACAAGAGTCATTATTCAAAACTTATAGACTCGTCGTTAATCCAGCAAAATACGCAGCATTAGTCGCTGATAGCTGGTTCATCGAAAATGATTTACGCTCCGATTTTTTCCCTTTATATAGAAAAGAGCCTACTAAAGAAACTATCTTGGAGACTGAACAAGCTGAAGCTTTGGCAGATATTTGATCGCGTTATTTTACGATTCTAATCAGTCAAGCCAATAAAAAAGCAGCCATTACAATGGCTGCTTTTTTGATGCTAATTGTCTTTCATTTCGGTAGACAATGGGCTTACTTTACTTGGTTTTGACAATATGCCAAACGCCCAGTTTATTGTCGCCATCTTTATCGCCCACCTTTGTATCATTGGCGTAGAAATATAACGGCTTACCATTTACCGCCCATTGATACTTGCCATCTTCGCGTTGAAACGCTGCAAACTGCCCTGACGCTTTGGCATTACTCGGTGCCATAAATGCTGGCCAAGCAATTAGACAGGCACTACCACACTCTGATTTGTTCATCCCATCTTTGTCAAAGGTATATAAGGTCATGTGATTGCTTGCATCGACTAACATGCCGTTTTTACTCGCGACTGGCGCGGTATTTTTATTGGTGGCTTGTACATCATGCATGCCAGAATCATCATTGCCGAATACATTGTTTAACGTAGTACAACCAGTAAGCGTTAAAACACCGGTGAGAGCCGATAATATAAGCATACGTTTCATAATAACTTCCTTGTCATTTTGATTGTGATTATCATCATAAGTTTTTATTTGGATTTTTCTCATCGTCAGATGATTTCAATGGCAAAAAAACCCTACCGCTGACTTTGAGCAGTTTTAATATAGCATATGCAACAGCGCAGTCGTTTCTATCCCTATATAAATTTACAAAAGCTTATATATTTGCAAATTGGTTAAACTGGCATAGCCATTCATTGACAAAACTCACGTATCTACTTACGTATTTGCCGTCATATTGGCTGTCATTTTTCGTAGAATACCCTATATAAATTAAGAATTACTACACAATGACAAATATGACCCTTGCGGCTTCATATGCATATTGAACTTGACGTCCTTTGCACGCATATCAATAGTTATAAACGGCTTAGAACAACATCCATTAGGACAAATTTTTTAAAATAAGATTTTAGAATAAACTATTTAACAAATACACCGAGCATGACCTGCTGTAACTGCTATTAAGGATATAACAACGACAATGACTCACTCTTTCATTAAAAACCCAGTGAAAAACCAAGCGCACTCTGCCAAACGCGTCGGTATTCTTGGTGGTGGTACGGCAGGAGCAACCATTGCTATTCGCCTTGCGGCATTGGGGCTTGAAACTTATGTATTTGAAAAAAACAAATCGCTGATTGATGGTCCACCGATGTGTCACTTGCATGCTGGCGGCAATCTATACCGCGAAATTCCTGATGAAGATTGTGTGGCTCTCCTCAAACAATGTATCGATATATTGCGCCTTTATCCTTATACCATCGATGTTCGCCCAACAGTATTTGCCGTACCAACTCGCGATGAAGGCTTGCCAGAAGACTTGCTACCACGTCTTGATATCTTGACTGATGCGTATCGTAAGCTTATCGCCGAAGATGCTAATAACAAAGTGTTGGGCGAACCTGAAAACTACTATCAGCTTTATAGTCATGAGCAACTCATTGCGCTGTCAGAACGTGAACAAGTCACTGTGCCGCGGTCAGTTGATGAATGGATGATACCAGTCGCTAAGTATTTGGACTTAAATAAAGTCAAGTTTCCACTGATTGTCGTGCAAGAGTACGGCTGGAATATTTTTCGCTTGGCGGCCTCTGCGCAATTGGCATTAGCAGATTATGAGCATGCACACGTCTTTACTGATACGCAGGTTAAGCAAGTTATGCCTGTTGATTGTGAAAACTGCTCAAACGCTGACCATCATGTTACTAAATGGCGTATTGATTATCAGCAAGCTGCCAGCTCTGAAACTAAGCTTACAACCAAATTTGCAACTGAAAATACAACTGAAAATACAACTGAAAATACAACTGAATCTATCGAAGTGGATTATTTAATCAACGCTTGCGGTTTTCGTACGGGCGTCATCGACGATATGGTCGGGGTCAAAGTCACGCGTATGGTCGAGTTTAAATCGTCTTATATTACCCACTGGGATGATACTGGCGGACAGATACCAGAGATTATCGTTTATGGCAGTCGCGGCACACCTGAAGGCATGGCACAACTCACGCCTTACCCCGGTGGTTATTTTCAAATACATGGCATGAGCAAATTTATCACACTATTCGATGATGGCTTGGTCGCCTCTAGCAAAGACAGCGCCCAACCTAAGCTGCCGCCACAGTATGTGCACTACATCGAAGATGGCTGGGATAAAGCACCGTTACAAGCGCGTAGTCAGCAAGCGATTGATTATGTAGCGGAGTTTGTACCGACCTTCCATAGCGCACGTACGGTCGGTAACGCGCTATATGGTGGGCAGCAAATTCCCGGTGAGGACGATACGCTGCGAGTGGCTGATGTAAGCTTGTACTCTAATATTCGCTATGCTCGTGCGGAAAACGTCAAAGCATCATCAACTTTGATTGCTGCCGATCAAATCGTTGATGAATTGACTGAACTTGGCTTAATCGATCATGACACGCCAGCCAACCGCAATCGTTATGCTCATAATTGGGCGTATTTAACAAAACACGATAGCATGGCGATTGATGAAGTCGCGCGTACACTGGCTGAGCAACGAGGCTTTCCATTGGCAATGGCTGATGTGAATCACGGTATTGGCGAGACAACTTTAAAGGGTTTCAACACGGTTAATGATGCAGGTGCTACTGAGATATAAAAAGCGTTCTATTAAAAATTGAACAAAAAAAAGGAGAGAAGGGCTAATGATCAGCCCTTCTCTCCTTTTTTATAGATGAAATATTTATATATAAAAGTATTCATCTATAGAAATATGTACTCTTAATTACCAGCCATTTTTTCGGTATCGACTGCATCGTCTATTTTTACGACTGTTTTTAATAGCTCAATGGCTTCATTAATCGTGTTACATACTACCAAACGCTCCAGATCTTCTTGTTTCATAAAACCTTGGTCAGCCGTATATTTTAAGTGCTCGATCATACGATCATAGAAACCATTGATATTCAGAATAATCATCGGTTTTTCATGTTGATATAGCTGACGCCACGTAGCGATTTCCATAATTTCTTCTAAGGTACCAAGCCCGCCCGGCAAGGTAATAAAAGCATCCGCGTACTCTGCCATCACGGTTTTACGGGTGTGCATGGTATCGGTTAAATGCAGACGAGTCAGCTGCTCATGAGCAATTTCGTGCTTGAGCATAAACGTTGGAATCACACCGACCGCTTGCGCACCGCCTTGAATCACCTCATCTGCAACGGCACCCATCAGCCCGATGCTCGCGCCGCCGTAGACCAAACCCATGCCATTGTCAGCAAGCGCACTACCCAACTCGCGGGCTGCCTGCTCGTAGACTTCATTATTGCCCAAACGCGAACCACAATAAACCGCTACCAACGGCATCGTTAACGTTGATTTATCCACTGCTTTTTCAATATTGGTAATGTCTTGACTGGTAATGACTTCATAAGTGTCATTGTTAATTTTCATTTGCATATAGCTTCCTTAATTTTTATATCGATTGTTTTTGTTAAATACTCGTTAAAACCCTAATGGATAATACCACCCAAGATAAATAGCATAGAACTTGAAAGTCACAATTGAACGCCTTGCTTGCCAGCATTTATCTTAACATAAGCGATGCTATCAGGTGGTTATCAGCTAATTTAAGCGGTTTATCACTACGTAATGACTACATTTTAAGAGCAAATTATTGATAAATAATTGCAAATAAATAGCCACTCCACACCGCATAGAACCCTAACAATATGAAGGTTAAAGCATGAAAAATAAACAGTACCAGACGGATATTTACTCACTGAGTATCATGACTGAGCGCAATCAGGCACTGGCAGCGACTGTCTATCGCCCTAAAAATGAGGTAAAAAAAACGGTTATGATCGCGCCAGCAACGGGTATCAAGCGCCAGTTTTATCACAATTTTGCCACTCACTTAGCAGAAAATGGCTTTGGTGTACTAACCTTTGACAATGAAGGCATCGGTGAATCGCTGTCGTCTGCATTGGCTAAATGCGATGCATCGCTGATTAGCTGGGGTCGCCATGATATGCCAGCCGTCCTTGATGCATTGCAAGATGAATTTTCCGACGCCACCTATCATTTAATTGGGCATAGTGCAGGCGGTCAGCTGATTGGTTTGATGCCAAATTATAGTGCGCTCGCTTCAGTGTTCAATGTCGCCTGCTCATCAGGTCGTATTAAAAATATGAGCATGCCCTATAAACTCAAGGCGATGGGTTTTATGGATGCCTTTATTCCACTCGCCAACTTGACGTTAGGGTACACGCCGTCAGATAAAATTGGTATGGGCGAACCGCTACCACGGGGCGTGTCTCGGCAGTGGCGCGAATGGTGTAATGGCGCAGGCTATATCAAAACAGCCTTTGGCAAAAGTATACAAACGCACTTTTATGATGACATTACTATGCCATCATTATGGCTGGGGTTTAGTGATGATGACATTGCCAATAGCAAAAATATGGATGATATGATTCGTGTTTTTACTAAAATGCCAGTCGAAAAACAGTTTTTAGATCCTAAAGACTTTGGTCTAAACAGCATCGGTCATATGCGCTATTTTAGTAGCAGAACCAACGCTAAAGCCCCACAGCTGTGGCAAATAGCGGTTGATTGGCTAGCTAAGAAGTAATAAGTTCGGTTTAGTTAACCTATTCAAATGCAATTCTATTTAGTCTTGCGTATTTTTTGCTGCCTGTTCTGCTTTGACACGCTTGGTTAAGGCAGAATAAAGCGACGGCTGCATATTATGGATATTACCTAGCATCCATTTTACGTAGCTGATGGGCACGTCTTTAATCAGCGTACCTTTATGTTTGCCAAAGGGCATTTTGCTCACTGGATTGGCTTTATTGGCGATAGCATGGACAGCAGCAAAATCCATCGGTGCAATGGCTAGGCGCTCACAACACGCCTGATAAAGCAAATAACACATACGCGCATCGCCCAGCGCATCATGAGCGGCAATCGTCATCCTACTTGCTTGCTTTTTGCCTAATAATTGCTCGATACATTTGGACTGACCATAAGCACTCCACTCTGGAAAAGCCACACGCGCCAGCCGAACCGTACATATCAACTTAGTAGACGGACTGCCAATAACCCGCCAATCAAAGCGGACGTTATGACCAATCAAATACTGCGGCAACTCAAACGCCTCTAAATCAAAGCGCTCAAGACCAGCGACATCCTCATCAGTAATACCATGAATTCTAATGACAACTGGTGATATCGAACGACCACTATTAAAGTACTTCATCCACTCAAAGCCCGTCATCGCATTAATAGTCGCCACTTGAATCGGACGCGGATCACGACCTTGGTCGGTTTCGGTATCGATAATCAGCGCAGTATCAGTCATAAAAGTTCAGCCATGGATAACAATAATAGATAACAACATTGGTATTTTATGTAACGTTTTAAAAATACGTAAACTTTAAAAGAAACGTTATGTTTATGGGGATAAAAACTAGAGATAACAATGGCATACAAAGAATAGATAACTTCACTTATATAATATCAATTGAAGTCCATTTAAAAAACTGAAGAGAGATAGATGCCAGCAGATGACAGTAATCCACAATTAAAGCCAAAGAAAAAGCCAACCTTTTTAAATCGTGTACTCAGTGTGCTTATTAAAGCGGCTGTATTGTTGATGCTATTATTTGTATTTGATAGGCTCTTACCCAGTATCAGCCAACAAACTCAGTCATTTGTGATGGCAAAATGGCAACAGCTCAGTTTATTACAGCAGGAACTACCGACGGAAAACAGCTTACCCAGTCCACTTCCAGAGCAACATCTAACAGATACATGGGGCGCTGCACGCAGTCAAGGTCGCAGTCATGAAGGTATCGATATCTTTGCCGCACGAGGCACACCAATACGAGCCACGACACAAGGCATCGTCAGCAAAGTTGGTGAAAATACGTTAGGCGGTCGTGTGGTGGTGGTGGTTGGACCAGGCAGCGCAGGGCATTATTATGCGCATTTAGAAGATTATGCAGATATTAGTCCAAACGACTGGGTTAATGCCGGCGATATCATCGGCTACGTCGGCGACAGTGGCAATGCAAAAGGTACGCCGCCACATGTACATTACGGTATTTATATCAGCGGCAGTGCAGTGAACCCCTATCCACTTTTACAAAAAGATTAGGGTACCGCAGCTGATCTAATGTGGGCAGCTGGAAATACCATACTGAACGTCGAGCCTACCCCTTCTACTGATTCAATTTGTAAGTTAGCCTCATGCTGATATAAAACGTGTTTAACGATTGCCAAACCTAGCCCTGTGCCGCCAGTCGCCCGACTACGACCTTTATCAATACGATAAAAACGCTCCGTCAACCGTGCGATATGCTCAGGTGCAATACCAATACCGTTGTCTTCGACGGCAAATCGGCAACCTTCTGACGTTTTTGTCCAACTAATGGCGATATTACCGCCCTTGGGCGTGTATTTGATGGCATTAATCACCAGATTAGAAAGCGCGCTATTTAGATACATCTCTGAGCCATACAGTCCGTCATAAGTATCTATCTGCAAGTGAATGGTATGCCCATACTCTTGATTGTACGCTTGCGCATCATCATAAACATGGGTCAGCAGCTTGGTCATATCAATATAACTGAGCTCATGGGTTTCTTCGATTTCGATGCGAGATAACAGCAATAAGTCATTCACAATTCTATTCATACGCGCAGTCTGTTGGCTCATCAGCTCAAACCCGCGCTTCCAATGCGGCGGCATATCTGGCTGATCCGAAAAATTTTCTAGATAGCCCATCATGACGGTCAATGGTGTGCGTAACTCATGCGAGACATTCGCCACAAAGTCGCGGCGCATCTCCTCCAAATGATGCAAGCGCGTCACATCATAAATAATGAGCAGCTTCTCATCACCAAAAGGCGTGAGCTCACATTTCAGATAACGCTTGGGCGCGCGCCACGAGACAATGTGCACACCATCCTGAGCACCATCGTTAGGGTTGGTCGTCGCCTGATAATACTGACGAAATTCAGGCGCACTAATAAAGTCAAAAATGCACTTACCTTTATCTGACAACTGTAACAACATTAAATCTTCGGCGGCCTGATTCCACCATTCAAGCCCATCATCGTCATTGAGCAAAACCACCGCATCACGCAATGCACGTAGTGCGCTTCTAATTTTTTTGAGTTGATCCGTTGTATTCTGCTGAGTTGCTAGCAGTGACTTATTTTGTTGGTCGCCTTGAGCCGATATTAGGGTGTTCATCCATCATCCTTATCACTATTCGCCGTTTTTCACTGTGCTGCGATTAACATACTGCTTTTATAGCGAATAAAAACCGTCAGTTAAATTGGTTCAATAAAGCTAGAAAATCGATAGCCTGTCCCACGCACTGTCTGTATCAACGTATCACATTGATGCGGTCGTAATAATGTCCGCAAACGTTTGATATGCACATCAATGGTTCTATCTTCGATATATACATTACCGCCCCATACTTGGTCTAGCAGCTGCGTCCGCGTATAGGCACGCTCTGGATGACTCATAAAAAATGCCAATAATCGATATTCCGTAGGCCCGACATCAACCACTTTACCAGCCGCTGTCACTCGCTGACTTTTGGGATCAAGGCTCAAATTGCCGATTTCGATAGGTTTATCACTATTGAGCGCGTTACTACGCCGCAATACTGCTTTGATTCTGGATATCAACTCACGTGTCGAAAAAGGCTTGGTCATATAATCATCAGCACCAGCATCAAGGCCATGCACCTTGCTGTCCTCTTCACTTTTAGCTGTCAACATAATGACTGGTATCTCAGCGAGTAGCTCATCGTTTTTGAGCAATCGGCAAAAATCAATGCCACTTTTATCACCGGGCAGCATCCAATCTAGCAAAATCAGCGCAGGGCGGTGATCGACCACTTGTTGGTGCGCCTCAGATACATCCGCTGCCTGCAGACTATCAAATCCCGCCATCTCTAGCGTCATGACGATCATTTCACGAATCGCAGGTTCATCTTCAACAATCAAAATTTGCTCATTATACATACGGCATTCTCAGTGTTAGAGGACAACATTTAGCTGACAAAAAAGGCGATAAATGCTCGCCTGCTGCTCCCTATTAAACGGGGTAATTATGACAGTTTAATGACATTCGACTTTTAAGCGGTTCATAAGTCTCGTGACGGCTAATGCTTGGTTTACTCAATTTACTTCTAACAAGAAATTCAATGGCCCATCATTGACGCTCGACACTTGCATATTGGCACCAAATTGACCAGTTGCCACGTTTGGATATTGCGTGTTGGCATAAGCGACCAATTGCGCAAACAACGCTTGCGCCGCATCAGGTGCCATCGCACCACCAAAGTCAGGGCGACGACCCTTGTCTGTTTTTGCCATTAGCGTAAACTGTGATACCAATAACAGTCCGCCACCAACTTGCTGGACATTTTTATCCAGTTTGCCGTACTTGGCAGGATCATCATCATTGTCAAAAATACGATAGGTGAGGATTTTATCCACCATTCGCTGTGCGCTTGTTATGTCGTCATCAGGCCCTAAACCAATATAAGCCAATATGCCTTGCTCAATCGTACCAACACACTGCGCATCGACGGTGACACTAGCATGGCGTACGCGCTGTATAAGTGCTTTCATTTATAGATTCCTTACCAATTATGCCCATACAATAATACGCCGTCCATGATAAAATACGGCCATTCTCTTGCTTATTAATTATTACATTACACCCTATTTTGGTAGCCTCATTATGAATGTATTCACTACTTTACAACAGCTTGTCCCGCAGCAGCAACTGAGTAAAGTTGCTGGGCGCCTAGCCGCTAGCCGCCATCCTTATGTCAAACGCACGTTTATCCGTAGCTTTGCCAAAGCCTACAACGTCAGCTTGGACGAGTATGAGCGCCAAAGTCTCAACGCCTATGAGAGCTTTAATGACTTTTTTACTCGTGAGCTAAAAGAAGACGCGCGCCCTATCGACATGACGCCTCATGGTATCGTCAGTCCTGCCGATGGTATTATCTCGCAGTTGGGTCAAATTGACGACCATAAATTGCTCCAAGCAAAAGGTCACTATTATGACGTTGGTCAACTGCTTGCTGACAGTGAAGATGGCCGCTATTTTGCGGATGGGAGTTTTGCGACGGTTTATCTTGCCCCTAGTAACTATCACCGTGTACATATGCCCTTCGCTGGCACTCTGACCAAAACCCGTTATGTACCGGGTACGCTGTTTTCGGTCAACAATACTACGGCGGCGAACGTGCCAGACTTATTTGCGCGTAATGAACGCTTGGTTTGTCTGTTTGATACAGCATATGGCAAAGCAGCGGTGGTGATGGTTGGGGCGATGATTGTCGCTGGTATCGAAACAGTGGCGACTGGCAAAATTGCCCGCACTGATGATATTCAAGAAGCTGAGCACAATATGAGCTTTGAAAAAGGCGATGAGCTGGGTCGTTTTTATTTAGGCTCAACCGCAATTGTCATTCTACCAAAAGGAGCAAAAGCAGATTGGCAAGACAGTATGAAAGCCGATAGTGTGGTAAAAATGGGACAGCTACTGGGTGTCGCTAACACTCCATAGGCAAGTGATTTAACGACTCAAAAAAGCTCAGTTCAGCATCCTAATCTATGTTGAACTGAGCTTTTTATTATGGGTAATTATCTTATCGCAACATATTAGGGCGTGTCATCAATTAGCACATGAATACATTTAGTGGTCTTAAAATAGCTAAATTTTGCTAAATATCGTCAGAAATTTTGTCAATATGTTCATATTAACGGCAATTTCTTCCTTGTTTATCTACAATTTTTCTCATTTTAAGCCTCACAATCTAATTGATGACACACCCTAGTTAATAATGAAAGTAGTTAATAACGAAAGTGTTTGAGAATAGGATAAGCAAATAAGATGTTTTCTTCTTGCGTACCGCGTCCGATATTGTGAATAATCAGCGGTATACCATCCGCAGCGACTTTATCGGAGACGATACCTGTATGCGGCAAATTACCATTCGGTAATCGCCACGTCACCACATCCCCTGCTTGAAAACTGTCTTTATCAGTCGTCGATAATGTCTTTGCGTGACGCGCAAAAAACACTTCAAGATTGGGCACTCGGCGATGATCGATATTCTTATCGGTTGATTTCAGCCCCCAAGTCTTTGGATAAGCCGACCAATTTGACTTCATATCATGGTTGACTAATTGCTGTAGATCTATATTTTGCAAGCGATAAGCACGGACGATAACATCGGTACAGACGCCAGTTTCTATCGGTACATCACCACGCGGAAAATCCAACTTGCGGTAAGCAGGATCATAGCTGGTGGTAATACCTATCTGTTTTTTTGCATCGTGCGCCAGTTTATCACCATTACTAATAGGTGCGGCGGCCTGCGTTAGTTGCGCCAAAGTTAATAGGCTAACAAAGACGAGCGATTTAGCAAAAACCTTATAAGTGCCAGTGACTCTCATTTAACAATCTCTCTATATAATGTACTTAATCGCTCATTTAGCTAATTCTAAATGCTTTAATAGTTGAAAAAGATGAATATTTGCAAACATGTAAACGGCAAAATGATGGCTTTACTTAAGCATCAACCAACCATCCTTGCTGGGTCGCATAGTCGATATTTTTTGATAGCCAATCATGAATGGGAGGAAAGCTGTCTTTGATAAAAGCAAGTGCCGCAGTCACTTGCGAACGCGTGACGTTAGCATCAATCCACGTTTTTCCATTGGTATTTAAATTAAGTAAAAAAGGCAATAAGCGGTCAACCACTCTGAGCAGCTGGGTTTCTTTACTACTACCCGTCTCCTGCTCTTCCCAAATCTCATTTAAATCCATGATGCCATTGCCACGCTCAGCTTGCAATCGAGCAATACCAGCGCGTTCTTCAATGTGCGCCTCGCTACGACTGTTTGCGAATAAAAATGTATCGCCAGCGTCAATCTCACCCAAGTCATGTACCAATGCCATCTTGAGTAGTTTTTCATGATTGACATCTAGCTCAAACTGTTCAGCGATAGACCAGCACGCCATCGCTAAATGCCATGAATGTTCGGCAGAGTTTTCTTTGCGTGTGGTATGCGTCACATAACTACGACGATTGATACGTTTAAGCGCATCAAGCTCTAATAAGAAATGAGTGACATGATCTATATCAATGTTTGAGGCAAGCGTTGGGTTGGTTAATAAAAGGGGTTTGGTTGATGGCATAAATTTTCTCTTAATTTTTCTACGAAGATATAGCGCTTCATTTTACCTTTACGCATAAGCAATTATTATACATTTTATGAGCGCTATAAAAGAGCATGCCAACCTATAGCTAATTAACACCACTATAAAAAATAGCGCTTATGTGAGTAAGCGCTATCGGTTCTATTTTGAACAAAAGAACTATTTAATCAAGTTGCTAATAGTTTTAAATGCAGGATCTTGACTACTGCGGCATAGCTCAAAAAGAATGGTTTCAACCGTGGTAATCACGCCACCAGCACGGCGAATACGGCGAATTGCTTGCTTTTTATCATATGGAAAACGCGAACCGACCGCATCACCAATAATAACCGGCTGCATACCATTATCTAGCAAATCAAGCGCTGTTTGTAGTACGCAGACATGTGTCTCTACGCCAAATAGCAAAACAATACTTCGATTTTGCTGCGCTAAATAATGCCACGAATCATCATTATCACAAGCGCTAAAAGTGACCTTTTCAAAGCTTTTGGCGTTATCGCCTTCTAACACCTCGCGTATTTCAGGTAGCGTATCGCCAAGCCCTTTTTTATACTGTTCATTGAGCATGATAGGGATATTCAGTGCTTGTAGACCTTTAATAAGCGTCACTGTTTTTTTGACGATATTTTCATGGTCATAAATATGCGGTGTTAAGCGTTCTTGAACATCGATTATCATCGCTTGGGTATTTTCGCGAGCGATTCGATAGGTACGATCGGTAATCATAGTAGACATGGCACACTCCTTGTACGGCTGACTTTATTGTTAAAGGCTATGTTAGTTTTATCATTGATATTGTCTTTATTAGCCTTACTCTTATTTAGTCATAGTTTGCTGAGGGCGTCAATGGAGATAGTCTCTAATAATGATTAATAACAATTCATCACGTTTGATTCATACTGCTTGATATAGTTTCTTAATGAAGAGTAGCCAATAACTATATATTATGGCGTCTAGCATTCCTTAATAACGACTGTTTTTGAGTCATGACTATGACCACACCGAAAACAATACCAAAACACAAGGTTAAAAGATAATACACCATATAACTGAGCGTGTTTATAAATGCAAAGAACATGCTGGTTAAAGTAATGATTAATATCGCAGCGATAGTACCGCCGAATAGCTCTCGATATTTTTTATTAAAAATCTTAAAGGCCACCAACGGTATCGCGATACCAAACAAGCCAAATGTAGCACCCCAAACACCTGCCATGTCCATATCAAAATATAGCACCCCTAAAACATTAGCGAAAATACCACATATAAAAAAGGCCATCGTAAAACGTATAGGACCCAATACTTTTTCCAAAATATAACCTGTCGCAAAAAGCATCCCCAGACTCATTACTAAATGCATAATTCCTACATGCACAAAAAGCGATGTCACTACTCGCCAATATTGACCAGCTTGCAGCGCGTCCATCGTCAACCCACCTACACCATTTACCTGTCTAGATAAAGGGTCAATGATATCCATACCCATGAATACGGTCAGTATAAATGCACCTATACAGGTCAGTATTAACACCAACGTCGCAGGTCGCTCTTTATTATTTTTAAACCAAACTACTAGGCTTTTTGATAGATCACTTACTGGTGCTCGTTTTTTTACAGGCTTCTGTTTTTGTATATGTTTTCGCTTTTGTATATGTTTTTGCGTACTTTTCTTTTCTTGACTATCAAACTCTGCTGCGAGAACGAGCAACAAGCACAGCACCATACCAATAAAAAACGAACCAAATCCCCAAACAAAATCACGATCTAAGCTATCAGCAAGTAATCCTGTTTCTGGCTTCAATATCAAGGGTGGCAAATTAGATTGCCTATTAGCCGTAGAAATCGTGTGTAAGTAAGCATTTCTGCTATTTGATGATTTAAGTTTCTTAAAGTAGCTGATAGTAGAGAGGTCGTTGGCTTCGTACTTATGGCGCGAGTCGTTAATAAATGCTGAATATTGACTGTCTTTAATACTTTGGTCTGCACGATTATCATATTTCGTGTGGTAGCTAGAACCTAGCCAAATATTCTCAGCGGCTATAAATGGCGTCGCAATGTAATAATCAATATGCAATGTTGAGTCAAAATTTCGTCCACTGATTACTTGTGTTTCTATATAAGAAACGCTCTCTAATTTGAGTGGCTCAAAATCATTTACTCTGAAATACTTTTGCTTTGGATAATGACGAATATCATTCAAGCTATTTACTTCAATGACCTCGTAAGCCGCTTTAGACAAATAGTTTTGGCTGAGAACGAGCGGTATCACTAATGCTAGAACCATCGTTATAAAAAAGTAGCCTGAACTACTGCGCTTAACCCATTTTAAGGTTAAAAGCTCATACCTCGGCCACATCCAAATACTAACGACTAAAACAGATAACAGAAAAGGAATACCAAAATCCCAATAGCCCTCCTTTAAAGGTAGAATATCTAGATAAATATCTAGCAACCAACGTAAAGCACCGAAAAGTAGAATGGTCAGGATACTAAGACCTAAATATGGCAAGAATACTTGCTTTAGTTTTAGTTTGATCGATTCTTTAGCGCTTAGGCTTTGTCTTCGCCTCTGTTTATCCCTTTTGCTTACTCTATTCCTGTTTCTGCTTCTATTTTTATCCTTATACCTATACTGGCTTTGCTTATTATTATCCATACCCTATCACCACAAATCTAGCGTAACTTAAACTGTTGAAATGCTTTTTTATCAATCGTTGCTTTTAAGACTAATAGTAAGCAAATAAACATGCCAATGATAAAAAATCTAAAGAATTTTGCTAACTCTTTATCTGCTTTTTCGTTAAGTGTGCTCAACTGAGATACAAGTATTATTGGGTCATTAATATGTTGCTGACCTGACAATCTAATCGCTTCTAAATAACCATACTTAGTATCTGAGTTTTGCAATTTTTCAAAATAATCAGCAGTAGATATCTCTTCATTTGCATATTGTTGTCTAGAAATCCTTTTAAAATTTTCTATTTGTTGAACTTTCTCTTTTTCTTCAAGATCATTATCAATAACCTTAGTAAAAGCCTGTCCCCACCAGATATCTTTATCTCCATAAAAAGGAGTGGCAAAATATAAGTATATTTTTAACTCTTGTCTAGATTTCCCCATCTCCCTAGTATTGAAGTAAGAAACAACCCCTTGTTTCTCAATACTTTTATTATCAAATTGGAAGTATTTTTGTTTTGGATATAATTTAATATCACTTATATTACTTATATCAATAATGTCATATGCTGCTTCATATAAGTAAGCTTGACTGATTGATATAGGCGGAAATAAAGCAAGTATCATCACCAAGTAAAATACATTAGCGCTATTATCATCAAATAATTCAAATCGTAGCAGTCTAATCCTTGATCGCATTATGACAAGCACTAAAATAACACTGACAATTATTGGGATAATTAAGTTCCAGACCGTATCTTTTAGAGGCCATATCCCTAGACAGATGTCCAACATCCATCTTATGATGTTGTAGAATAAAATGGCGCCAATACTAAAACCTAAAAAAGGAAGAAAGATATATCGCATTTTTAACTTAAACACCTCTAAATCTAAGCGCCTCTTATCTGACGATTTATGATGTGCCATTTATACTCTACCTTTCATTAATATGACTTAAACCAAAAAAAGCGCCTCCAACATTAAGTGAGAGACGCTCATTTTACAAGACATTAGTACAAATTTAATCGACAAATATCAGCTTTATTAATATTTACTGCTATTTGGAGATTAGAGAAAAATTACACACGCTCAATAATAGTCGCGATACCTTGGCCAAGACCGATACACATAGTCGCTAGACCGATTTCAGTATCCGACTGCTCCATAGCGTTAAGCAAAGTAACCGTGATACGAGCACCTGAACAGCCCAGTGGATGACCTAATGCAATCGCGCCACCATTAATGTTGACGATGTCTTGCTTATCCGTCAAATTCAATGCTTTTAGTACTGATAGACCTTGCGCTGCGAATGCTTCGTTTAGCTCGATGGTTTGCATATCATCGATGCTCATGCCAGCACGCTTAAGTGCTTTTTGCGTCGCAGGTACTGGACCATAACCCATGATAGCAGCATCACAACCAGCGACTGCCATGCTACGAATACGAGCACGTGGCTTTAGACCTAGCTCTTTAGCTTTTTGCGCGCTCATCACTAACATTGCTGATGCACCATCAGATAGTGCAGATGAGGTAGCAGCAGTTACTGTACCGCCTACTGGATCAAAGGCTGGACGTAGCTTTTGCATTTGCTCCATCGTCGCATCAGGGCGAATCACTTCATCGACAGTACATAGTTGCAAGCGACCCGCTTCGTCATGACCTTCGATACCGATGATTTCATTGTCAAAACGACCTTCGGTGGTCGCAGCCCATGCACGGCGATGCGACTCAAGACCAAAGGCATCTTGCTCTTCACGAGTGATATTGTTCATGCGACCAAGCATTTCAGCGGTCAAGCCCATCATGTTTGAGGCTTTAGCATAATGCTTTGACGCTTCAGGGTTAAGATCAACGCCATGCATCATGCCGACGTGACCCATATGCTCAACACCACCGATGATGAAAACATCACCTTGACCGGTCATGATTTGGGCAGCAGCAGTATGTAGCGCCTGCATAGATGAGCCGCACAGACGGTTAACGGTTTGACCGCCAGCAGTCTTTGGAATACCAGCAAGCAAGCCGATGTTACGACCGATGTTTAAGCCTTGCTCTAGTGTCTGATTGACACAACCCCAGATAATGTCTTCGACGTCACGTGTGTCAAAGTCGTTACGCTCAACCAATGCACGTACCAATTCGGCAGACATGCTATCAGCGCGGACATGGCGGAACATACCGTTTTTGGTTTTACCCATCGCTGAGCGTACGCCATCTACGATGACCACGTCTTTTGGACTTAAGATTGTCATACTATCTTCCTTTTCAATTTTTATTGTCAGTGTAGTCAGCCCATTTCAATGCTATTACTTCGTCAATCTCACTTGAAGTACAATACGTACCTCTGCGCTCGATTTCCTTGTACTAGCATTAAATGAAGCCAACTATAATCGTACGTGTGCTATTAAAGATTTGTTATTAAAAAATAGTGCCATTAAATATAAATAGATTAATAGCTCTCACCCTCAAACAGCACACGTACGGCACTTCATCCTAGTAATGACTGCCTATTACGCGGTGGCGTAAAAGGTCTCGCCTGCTGCTGCCATGTCGCGAATCTTCTGCGGGGCTTCATAAGCTTTACCAAGGTATGCGTATTTTTCACACAGTGCCAAGTAGTTATCTAAACCCATTTGGTCAATATAACGGCAAGGTCCACCGCGGAATGGCGGGAAACCAACGCCCATAATCATCGCCATATCAGCTTCTGATGGCGTGCTGACGATGTTGTCTTCTAGGCAACGTACAGTCTCATTACAGAACGCTAGCATAGTGCGGTCAATAATCGCTTGATCTTCAAACGTTTGCTTGTCGCTATCTGTGGTGGTTTTTAATAGCTCATAGGTGGCTTCATCAGCAACTTTCTTTGGCTTGCCGCGTTTGTCCATTTCATACTTGTAGAAACCAACGCCGTTTTTCTGACCTAGGCGTTTGTTTTCATATAAAAGCTCAATCGCGCCTTTATAATCAGGCTTCATGCGGTCAGGGAAACCTTCTGCCATGACTTCTGCGCCATGAACACCAGTATCTAAACCAACAACGTCGATTAGATAAGCTGGACCCATCGGCCAGCCGAATTTTTCCATGACTTTATCGACATGAGCAAAATCAGCACCTTGCTTGAGGAGCAAATCAAATGCACCAAAGTATGGGAACAACACACGGTTCACTAAGAAACCTGGGCAGTCATTAACCACAACTGGCACTTTGCCCATTTTAGACGCTAGCGCAACAGTGGTCGCAATCGCTTCTTCAGAGGATTTCTCACCGCGGATAACTTCAACCAATGGCATACGGTGTACTGGGTTAAAGAAATGCATACCAACGAAGTTTTCTGGACGCTCAAGTGCTTCAGCCAAGAAAGTAATAGAAATCGTTGACGTATTTGAGGCTAAGATACAATCATCTTTTACTAAGCCTTCTACTTCTTTTAGCACCGCACGCTTAACGTTTGGATTTTCTACGACCGCTTCGATGACGATATCCGTTTCAGCAAAATCGCCATAATTCAAAGTAGGACGGATACGGCTTAAGGTTTCACCCATTTTTGCTGGGGTCATTTTGCCGCGATCGACCATTTTACCAAGTAACTTGCTGGCTTCGCCCATACCAAGGTCTAATTGCTCAGACTTGATGTCTTTCATGATGATTGGCAAGCCTTTGCTGGCTGCCTGATAAGCGATACCACCGCCCATGATACCAGCGCCAAGTACGGCCGCTTCATTGATTTCATGTGCTTTTTTGCTATGCTGCTTGGCTAACTTCTTAACCAACTGATCGCTTAAGAACAAACCAACCAAGCTTTCTGCTTGTGGGGTTTTCGCCGCTTTTGCAAAACCTGCGGCTTCTACTTCAATCGCTTTATCACGTGGTAAGTTAACGTGTTTTTCCATCGCAGCGATAGCAAGTGCTGGCGCAGGATATTGCTTCGGATTGGCTTTAGCAAAGATCATACCTTTTGCACTGTTAAACGCCATCGCTTGCTCAAGCTGATTTAATTTAACTGGATTCAGCTTCTCTTCACGCTTCGCTTTCCAATCAAGCTCACCTGAGATACATTTTTTGACCAAATCAATGGCCGCATCTTGCAAGTCATCAGCAGCAACGGTCGCATCAACCAAGCCTAGTTTTAGGGCATCAAGTGGTTTTTTTGGTGTACCCGTCGCAATCAGCTCAAGCGCATTATCGATACCGATGACACGCGTACTACGAACCGTACCACCAAAACCTGGGAAGATACCCAGTTGGGTTTCTGGTAGACCGATGATGGCTTTGTCACTCATGACACGGTATTCACAAACCAAGGTCATCTCACAACCACCGCCAAGTGCCGCGCCATTGATAGCCGCTACTTTCGGAAACGGCAGGTCTTCAAAGCGGTTAAAGGCGTCATTGATACCTACGACCCAATCTTTAATCTCGCTTTCTGGCTTTTTAAAAGAGCCAACGAATTCTGTGATATCAGCACCAGCGATAAAGACGCCTTTGCCTGACGTCACGATTAAACCTTTGACGTTATCGGCTTTTTCTAACGCAGTAACCGCTTCACCAAATTGCTTGTTGGTCTCAGCATCAAACTTGTTCACGCTCTCATTTTCGGCGTTGTACTGCATGTTGGCGATGCCATCCTCTAGCATTGTCACCGTGATGCGATTTCCTTGGTATACCATTTGGAACTCCTTGCTATATAACGAAAGCTAGTTTTAAAATTAAAAGTTTTAAAATTAAAGGTCATAGCCAGTTATTGTTAGTAAAACGAGTAATAACACTGCCAATATACTGTGTTATAAAGTCAGTATAGAGTAAGCAGTGAAGATGTCTTTATTATCCAGCGCTCATGGTTATATATTCATTTTTTATGCTTAATGTTACCGCGTTAGCACAAGTGAATACGGCGCTTCATTTATATATATTGTGACCAGTACTGATATTGAACATACTGACATTAAAAATATGGACTGAGAGTTGAGCAAATTTTTCGCTGAAATAAGCACGCAAACCTCCAACCCTGAATCATCAGATCATTTTTACGCCAATTAGTGTAGGGGATTATGCCCCTAACTGTCACAAGCTAATACCATACTCACAAGTCACTCTTAAATCAGCAGCAGCCCTTTACCTGACTAGTAATGTGCTTTAAGTGACGGTTTGTATACTGAAATTGTATACTAAAAATTCGTCTTTTAAAGATTATAATGACAGATGCTTATCATCACACGCCGTCACACGCTTAACGTGATTCTTTATCAAAACATATCCACTGACTAAGTTAAATCACCAATACGTAACGAGGGCTTGTTGCATTATTTCGGTGTGCTTAATAGAATTTTTAACAGTAAGCTGCAAAAATATGGCATTGATGATGCTCACCCCATAAGCTATATAATCTATCATGCTACACTAGCGATATTTTTATTATTCACCTGATAAATGGTTGGGTTATGACTGTTTCTTCTACGCCAAGCTTTATACCTGAAAGCCTTATGCCTTCAAGACTTGTATCTTTTACTAGCTTTAATAACAACACCGAGCAATTTCATAGCGCCGTGCGCGCGCAACTGTCGCAAGATATCGACGTGCTGTTTGCGTATGCCAACCTGCCAAGCCCGTTGATTGATGCCTGTCGTTATGTGATGACCGGTCAAGGTAAATTGGTGCGTCCACTATTGGTCGCCAGCGCCTTTGATAGTGTTAATCAAAGCAATGCTAATGCCAATGAAAATACAGATAAAAGCACTGACAATAAAAACAGTATGGCTAACGCTGATGGTTTGGAAGCTCTATTAGAAAACGACTCCGATTATGATATGGCGCGCCGTGCGGCATTGGCGGTGGAGCTGCTGCATACCTATTCATTAGTACATGACGACTTGCCCTGTATGGACGATGATGACTTGCGCCGTGGTCAGCCAACGGCGCATATCGTCTTTGAAGAATCAACCGCCCTACTCGCTGGCGACGTATTGCAAACATTAGCCTTTGAAGTATTGACCGCAGAGCTGCCCACTTTTGCACCCTTTGATTCAGCCATCTCAAGCCAGCTTATCGCAATATTTGCACCACGTGCACGGCGTATGGTTTCTGGTCAAATGCTTGACCTGAATGCTGAGGCTAGTGCTAATATTTCACAAGGCGATCTAGAAGCTATTCACCGTGATAAAACCGGCGCATTGATTGAAGCCGCTATGCTTATGGGCGGCATCTGTGCTGGTGCGACCGCTCCACAGCGTATGGCATTGCAAGAGTGCGCGCAGCATATTGGTCTCGCCTTTCAAGTACAAGACGATATCTTAGATGTGACGACTAGCACCGATACCCTTGGCAAACCTGCTGGCAGCGATGAAAAATTAGACAAATCTACCTATGTGAAATTGATGGGTGTCGAAGACGCGACCAGCTATGCGCAATCGCTATTTAATGATGGACGCGCGGCAATCATTCGTGAACTGAGTCATCATAAACCAAGCGGTAGCGAGCTTGGTAATGACGCAAACAATGATGCTTTACTGGCATTAATAGAATGGCTATGGGCACGTAAAAAATAGCCAAAAATTTAATCATCAAAGAACAGCAGTGAGTGGTCAACATGGACAGTAACCCTACCCCGCGTATTTACCTCGGCACTGGCGGCTATAGCGATACCGACCTACTCGGCACGCTGTACCCAACGAGCACCAAAAAGACGGACTTCCTACGTGAATATGCCAAGCAATATGGTGCGGTAGAGATTAATAGCACCTTTTACGCACCTATCGGACAAAAAGCCTTTGCAGGTATGGTCAATAAAGCCTATGCCGAAGCAAATAGTGAATTGAAATTTGCAGTCAAACTCCATCAAGACTTTACTCATGCACGTAAAGGCACTGCCGAGCACGCGCAAGCTTTCTTGACTGCGCTAACCCCACTTATCGAAGCCAATGCTCTAGCTCCACTACTATTACAATTCCCACACGGCTTTGATCGTACCCGTGAGCATCGTTTATATCTGGCAAATCTCGTTAGTTGGTTTAAGGATTATCCATTAGCCATCGAGTTCCGTCATAACGGCTGGCATACCCCGCAAGTGGTCGATAGCTTCGTCAAGCAAGGTTTGATTTGGTGTAGCGTCGATTATCCTAAGGTCAGCGGTCTGCCGCCATCACGATTGATATTTACCGAGCGAACTGGTTACCTGCGTATGCATGGTAATAATCTAAACTGGTGGGATGCGATGAGCGCTGCTGACCGCCATGATTATCGTTACTCTGAGGCTGAAATGAACGACTGGGCGCAAGCGATTGCCAATCAGCGTCAGCACTTTGATACGCTATATATCTTCTTTCAAAACACCGTCAATGCGCATGCTTATTATAATATTGCAATGCTGCGAGAAGCGTTGGATAATTTTGGGTTTGAGGTGTTGTGAAATTATATTTTCATATGAAATAAAATTGAGAATAATAAAATAATGAAACTTTAGTTTGCTATCTTACTCAATAAGGATCGTTTATGAAAGACGTACAACACTCAATATCAACGAAGTTAACAGCTGATGTGTTTAAAGCAATAAACACGGGAAATTCTGCTAAAAACATAATCAAAAAAAACAAAAGTATGCCTGATCGACTATTAAATATGGCAGGTCGACATGTGGGTATAAAGGAAGAACACTTGCCTATATATCGAAAATTAGTACGTGGTGAAAATAATGAGTTTCTTGAAAAACTGAAAGGTTTTAACCATCAATTACAACCCGGCGACTTAATTCTTGTTACTGGTATTGGCACATCTTCCAAGACACTAGTTAAATTGCAAAAGAGTTTCTATGAGAAAGCAAGGTCAAGTCATATTGCAGTAGCTCATTCCGAGTTTGTATGTGTTGATGCCATACCAAAAACAGGGGTCTCCTTAAGATTGGTTCCAGAAATACTTAGAAACGTTGAAAATAACTGGCGTGTCATTCGCCTAAAAAATATACCAGAATCAAGTTTTGAAAATATTAGTAAATCATGTATTTATTATACTGAACAACCATATTTAATATTTCTAAAACGTAAACCAGCTAAAAATTATTCTTACTGCTCTGAACTTGCTCGTAAAATATATATCAGTAGTGACATTAAGGAATGTGGTATCCCAAACAAACCTATCATAAAACCTTGCGATTTTGATAACCTCGCCGATAGAAACAGTGAATGGGAAGATATAACTGAATCGGTTAGAAGCTATATCGAATTCTGTGTAGAGTATGAAGGTTTTTTGATGTTTATGAGTAAATTACTACTAAACGGAATAAACCTTAACCGCCAAAGATTTGATGAGCGTATAGAAATTAAACGCAAGATAAGTAGGATGGTAAAGAAAGGTGAAATCACATCTCAAACTGCATCCAAAGTTAATGAAAATATAAAAACACGCGAAGACTCATTGAACTATAAATTTTGGAATAAATAGTTGAAATAGCAGTCTTATTTAACAGAATAAAAACCAAAAAAAAGGACGCCTCTCAGCGTCCTCTTTTTTAATCAAATACTTAGTTGTTAAAGATTACTCTTCAACACCAGCATCTTGACCTTTGTATTTAGCATTTGCGTAGTCCCAGTTCACTAGCTTGTCTAGGAACGTATCAACATAATCAGGACGACGGTTACGATAATCGATGTAGTACGCATGTTCCCATACATCACAAGTCAATACCGCGATTTGGTCATGTGCAAGTGGTGTATCAGCGTTAGCAGTTTTGGCGATTGACAGTTTGCCACCGACTTTATCAGCGACTAGCCATGCCCAACCTGAACCGAACTGAGTCAATGCTGCGTTTTTGAACTCTTCCCGGAACTTGTCATAGCTACCGAAATCTTCTTCGATTTTCGCTTTTAGATCACCAGTAGGTTCGCCGCCGCCGTTAGTTGGCGTCATGCAGTTCCAGTAGAACGTGTGGTTCCATACTTGGGCTGCTTGGTTGAACATACCTTGCTTGCTGTCATCTTTAGCAGTTGCTACGATGATTTCTGGCAATGTTTTGTCTTCTAAACCAGAACCTGGTAGCAATTCGTTAAGCTTAGTCACGTAGGCGTTGTGATGCTTGTCATGATGGTATTCTAGCGTCTCGGCACTGATGTGTGGCTCTAGTGCGTCTTTTGCGTATGGTAGCTCTGGTAAAGTAATGTTTGACATAGTTATTTTATCCTTGCTGTTTTTAGCCGTCATTTGATAAAAACTCATTATAGAAACTGAATTTTACGCTATTTTTACATGATAAAAAACACGATAAAATGGCGGACTAAATTGGCTGAGTTTATTGTTTGAAATGAATGTTATTGCTTAATACCGTTTATTGTTTAACACAGTATCACGTATTATTATGAATCCAAAATTAACTTACTTTTGTTACTGTTTGCTCAAAAGCCAAGTGCTTGACTTCATAAGCATTTATTAACTTAATATTCACAAGCCATAAGATATCATTCACGGTAGCTTGGCGGCTATTATAGCAACAGTGGCGACAAATATCAGTTACCAAATGTTATGGATAACACTGTTAGTATAGCCTTTGGTTGTCTATAGACTAAGTGTAGAATGCCTTGCCATGCCAATCGTACTAGGCACTTAGCTAACTGATAAACTGATGAAATTGGCATTAAGATACCGCTATAATTTAAAAACCGACCATACTTTCAATAATGATACTTTCACTAATCATATTCTTAATTATGACATAACGGAATAACCCTATGAGCACCACGAATACCTCACGCTCCTCCATCCAATCGACCCCTGATAATCAATGGGTGCTCGCCAGTAATAATAAAGGCAAACTGGCTGAGTTTAAAAGGCTGTTTGCCGAGGCAGATTTGGATGTGACAATCATCCCGCAAGGACAGCTTGATATCGAAGATGCAGTTGAGGATGGCTTAAGCTTCGTAGAAAACGCCATTATCAAAGCGCGTCATGCCAGCCGAGCAAGCGGATTATCCGCAATTGCTGATGA
This sequence comes from Psychrobacter sp. NC44, assembly GCF_904846655.1. NCBI lineage: Bacteria > Pseudomonadati > Pseudomonadota > Gammaproteobacteria > Moraxellales > Moraxellaceae > Psychrobacter > Psychrobacter sp. NC44. Next base: position 54,112 of record NZ_CAJHBN010000015.1, read on the forward strand.
TTCAGGACTATGTGTGCCAGTATTAGGTAACGCACCGGGGATTTACTCTGCTCGCTATGCTGGCGAACACGGTAACGATGCTAAAAATAACGCCAAGCTCATCGCTGATTTGCAGCCTATTCGTACTGAGCAAGCGAGCGAGCCTATTAAAGGGTTATTTGTTTGCGTACTGGCGATGGTGCGCCATGCTGATGATCCGCTACCGATTATCGCGCAAGGTCTATGGCATGGTGAGATTTCAGAGACAGCGCATGGTGACGGCGGTTTTGGTTACGATCCGCTGTTTTGGTTGCCAGAGTTACAAGCTAGCGCCGCAAGCTTAAGTGCTGCTGATAAAAACCGCATCAGTCATCGTGGTCAGGCGATTCAGCAATTATTGGCGCAGTTACCGTTGTAGATAACCCTTAAATCTTATAGTCGATTCAATTTATTCCTTTAGCTATTAATGCTGATACAAGAAAGTCGAGCACAGAGGGACAAATCGTAGTTTAAGCGAGATTGACGATGTAGCAGATTCAAAGGGAATGGACGATAAAGAGATAATTTTTACTTTAATAAACAGATAGATTATACTGTTCTACTTTTAAAATTTTGTTGAAAGCCGTTATTTGTCTGTATAATTCACCAAAAAGCGTTATTATGCGGTGCATTAACGGTTTATGATTGATATCTGATAGCGCCTATTACTAAGATAACCGTTTCACATTTTAGTATCAGTCAGCGCCAGTGGTGACCAAAGGCGATTGCTCAAGGTACTGACTTTGACATTGCGCGCTATCGCTATCCCCTATTTATTCCAACGGCAACCCATGGTACACGCCCGTAATTTGAGGCACGGTTTGTCTATTACCATTTAACCCTAAGTACTATTTAATCAAACGTACTATTTAATCCTAAAGGTGTAATTAACATGGCTACAGATTTACAAGTCACAACCAACAAGCTATCTAATAAAGAAACCCAATTGACAGTTAAAGTGCCTGTCGAAAAAATTCAAAACAAAGTCGAAGGTCGTATTCGCCAAGTTGCGAAAACTGCCAAGATTGACGGTTTCCGTAAGGGTAACGTCCCTATGTCACATATCCGCTCTCAGTACGGTGCTGGCATTCAACAAGAAGTCATCAACGATGTGATCCGTGATACCGTTTTTGAAGCGATCAAATCTGAAGACATCCGCGCGGTTGGCATGCCTAACATCGACGACGTAAAACTTGAAGACGATTTCTTGGTATATCAAGCGACTGTTGAAATCTTCCCAGAAGTAGACGTGCAAGGTATCGATGAGATCGAAGTTGAGCGTCACACGGCTAAAGTAAGCGAAGAAGACGTCGACACTATGATCGAAAACCTTCAAAAGCAACGTGAAGAATTCGTTGAGAAAAAAGGTAAAGCGGACAAAGGCAATCAAGTAACTTTTGATTTTGAAGGCTCTATCGATGGCGAAAAATTCGAAGGCGGTTCTGCTGAAGACTTTAAACTGGTTATCGGTAGCAACCAGATGATTCCTGGTTTTGAAGCGGGTATCAAAGGCATGAAAGCTGGCGAAGAGAAAGTTATCGACGTGACTTTCCCAGAAGATTACCAAGCTGAGAACTTAGCTGGTAAAGAAGCTCAGTTCAAAATCAATGTAAAATTGGTTGAAAAATCTAAGCTACCAGAAATCAACGAAGAGTTCCTTGAGCTATTCGGCGTGAAAGAAGGCGGCGTTGAGAAGTTGAAAGAAGACGTTCGCAAAAACATGGAACGCGAAATCAAAAACGCGGCTCGTAGCCAAGTTAAGCAAGCGACTTTTGACGCATTGCTAGAAAAGAACGAATTTGACGTACCAAACGCCATGCTAGAGCAAGAAATCGAGCGTCAACGCAACATGATGATGCAACGTTTTTCTCAGCAGTTCGGTGCCAATGCTGATAGCTTCGATAAAGACATGCTGCCAAATGAGCTATTTGAAGAGCAAGCGCTACGTGCTGCCCGTCTTGGCATCATCGTTGCTCGCGTTATCGATACCAAAGGCTTAGAAGTCGATCAAGAACGCGTTGAAACCTTCATCAAAGAAGCCGCTGAAAACTACGAAGATCCAAGTGAAGTAATCGAGTATTACACCAATGACAAGCAGCAGCGCGCGAACATTGAGTCTGTGGTACTAGAAGACCAAGTGGTTGATTATCTAATCGAGCAAGGTAAAGTAACTGATAAAGAAGTTAGCTACCAAGACCTATTAGCTGCACAGCAACAACAGCAGCAAGGCATGTAATTTAGTGAGATAACCTAGCAGTTTGCCATTCAATGGCAAATTGCTAATCTCAATCTAAACACGCTCTAACATAATGCTCTAACGCAATGCTCTAACATATGTGTTAGGGCATTTTTATTGGGGATTTATATGCTATCTTTATGGACAGTTTATCACCAAGCCCCTTGATAAATGGTTACAGACGCCTTATTAATAGTGAGTCAATCATTTTATTAATAGCACTCATGTTATAAATAGAAAATTATTTTTCACATGAAAAAGTTACTATTGCCTCAATAAAAAAGTTACCATTAGCTCAATTATTTTTAGCGATATCTGGCGCTTATTATTTCAGCTAGCGAATATTATTAAAAAGCGGCAACATCTAGCATGATGAGCAGCCATACAAGCGTAGCCGCTCGCTCGCTTCAATCCCTTTATTTTATGTACTTATAAACAGGACATCTTTATGACAGATTATGATCGCATCACTGCCAACCCACATTTTGATATGCTGATGAGTGCGCACAATGACGCACAAGGCATGCAATATACCCAAAGTGCCCCTCAAGCTGCGCATGCAGCATTAGTGCCAATGGTCGTTGAACAATCCTCTCGCGGTGAACGCTCGTTTGATATTTTCTCGCGTCTATTGCGTGAGCGCGTTATCTTTTTGACTGGTCAAGTCGAAGACCATATGGCCAATCTGATTGTTGCACAGTTGCTATTTTTAGAAGCAGAAAACCCAGACAAAGACATTCACTTGTATATCAATTCACCAGGCGGCTCAGTGAGTGCAGGCTTGGCAATCTTTGATACCATGAACTTCATCAAACCTGAAGTGTCAACTATCTGTATGGGCGGTGCTTATAGCATGGGCTCGTTCTTGCTCGCGGCTGGTCAAAAAGGCAAACGTTACTCTCTTGCCAATGCTCGTGTCATGATTCATCAGCCTTCAGGCGGCGCGCAAGGTCAAGCAACCGATATCGAAATTAATGCGCGTGAAATTCTAAAAACGCGTGCCCGTTTAAATGAGATTTTGGCAGAACGTACTGGTCAACCATTAGAGAAAATTGAAAAAGACGTTGAGCGTGACTTTTGGTTAGATGCGAAAGAAGCCAAAGAATACGGTCTGGTTGATGAAGTATTAGAGCGCCGCCCTACTTCTTTATAATTACCGCATAAGAGCAAAAGCTTTGATGGACATCAAAAGCCTGAGCGTTATACGTTTTGGCTTTGATGTAAAAAATCAAAATATTTGTAAGTTTTAAATTTTAGGAGCGCCTTTTATGGCAGAAGATAACACCCCGCATTGCTCGTTTTGCGGCAAAGCCAAAAGCGATGTACAGCAGCTGATTGCCGCTGACGATGCCAATATCTGTAATGAATGTATTGAGCTATGTACCGATTTAATCGCTGACAGCGCCGAAGATGGTAATGATGACAGCGACATTGATACTTCTTGGGTCAATAAAAAGCTACCAACGCCAAAAGAGCTGCGTGCCAAGCTTGATGAATACGTCATTGGACAAGACGCTGCTAAAAAAGCACTAGCAGTTGCCGTCTATAACCATTATAAACGTCTAAAAGTTAGCCAAACCTTAGCCAATGACAGCAAAAAAGCGAAGATTGGCGCTGACGATGCCATGGTTGAATTGGCTAAGAGCAATATCTTGCTGATTGGCCCGACGGGTTCTGGTAAGACCTTACTGGCGCAAACCTTGGCTCGTCTACTGGATGTGCCTTTTGCGATGGCCGATGCGACGACCTTGACCGAGGCCGGTTATGTCGGTGAAGATGTCGAAAACATCGTGCAAAAGCTACTACAAGCATCAGATTATGATGTGAGTAAAGCGGAACAAGGCATCATCTATATCGATGAGATTGATAAAATCAGTAAGAAAGGCGACAACCCGTCTATCACCCGTGATGTGTCAGGCGAAGGCGTACAGCAAGCCTTGCTAAAGCTTATCGAAGGTACGGTTGCTGCCATTCCGCCACACGGTGGACGTAAGCATCCTCAACAGGAGCTGATCCAAGTTGATACGAGTAACATCTTAATCATCGTCGGTGGCGCGTTTGCCGGTCTTGATGCGGTTATTCAGCAGCGTACAGAAAAAGGCGGTATCGGCTTTAATGCGGATGTCAGCTCAAAAGATGATAGCAAACGCAGCTCAGAATTACTGCAACAAGTAGAGCCTGAAGATTTGATTAAATTTGGTCTCATTCCTGAGCTCATCGGTCGTCTTCCTGTTCTCGCTGCGCTCACAGAGCTGGACGAGGACGCATTGGTTCAGATATTGACAGAACCAAAAAATGCCTTGGTTAAGCAATATAAGTATCTATTCGATATGGAAGGCGCTGACATTAGCTTTACCAAAGAAGCGCTCGATGCGATTGCCAAAAAAGCCATGGCGCGTAAGACTGGTGCTCGTGGTTTGCGTTCTATCGTTGAAAATGCGCTCCTTGAGACCATGTACGAGTTGCCTTCGATGAAAAACGCCAAGACTGTCATCGTCGATGAGCAAGTGATTAATGAAGGTAAAACACCTGAAATCATCTTTTCTACCGACGACTCAGAGCAAATAGCGATCGACGCTTAGCGGTTGTTATCAGCTTTATTAAAACTGTCATTGAAGTAAAGGCGTCTAGCATATCTTATGCTAGACGTTTTTTTATGGCTGCTCACTTATGATCGTTTTATGACAGCCAATGTATGGATAAAGTGACAGCGGCGTCTATCAATCGTTCATAGCTAAAGCCACAAAGCATGCTAAGGTAAATGTGCTACCAACACCTATCACTGATGAAACAAAGGACTGTTTATCATGCTTAACAATGTTACTTCTATCGCAACCTCATTACGTCAACACTTGCCTTTTCATACCACGACAGACCAAGATATTGCCCCTTATTATCATAATCATGTCGCGGCTATTACGGGTGCAGGCTCTGGTATGGGGCGCGAGTTGGCTATTCATTTGGCAAAAATGGGCTGCCACGTGGCGCTCTCTGATATCAACGCGGCGCAACTGGCACAGACCAAAGAATTGCTCGTCGGTTATAATATAAAAGCGGCTATGACGGTGCTTGATGTCTCAGACAATAAAGCCGTGGAAGCGTGGGCAGATAGCGTCATGGCAGACCATGGCAAAGTGAACTTCATCTTTAATAATGCAGGCGTGGCGCTATATTCGACCGTAGAAGGCAGTAGTATTAGCGAGCTTGAATGGGTCATGGACATCAATTTTTGGGGTGTGGTCTATGGCACTAAGGCATTTTTGCCATTGATTAAAAATAGTGTCAAACAAAGCGAATCGACGAATGGCAGCAAAAAAAACAGATCGCGCCAATTTAACGAGCATGGTCACATCATTAATATCTCAAGCCTGTTTGGCTTAACCGCGCAGCCGTCACAATCTGCGTATAACGCCAGTAAATTTGCTGTACGCGGCTTTACCGAAAGCTTACGTCAAGAGCTAGATATTCAGCGCTGCGGTGTGTCAGCGACCTGCATTCATCCCGGCGGGATTAAAACCAATATTGCCAATAGTGCCCGTGGTAATGACAGTATCAATGATATTGGCATGCGTACTGGCTCCAAAGCCATTCAGAGCTTTAATAAATTCCTGAAATTTGATGCAAGCAATGCCGCTTGGATTATTTTGCAGGCTGCCGCGACCAATCAACCGCGCTGTCTGATTGGCAATGATGCCAAAATAATCGACGCGGTACAGCGTGTCTTTCCAGCGACATACAGTCAAATATTGAACGATGTCCATAAGCTCTCTCGTAAACTCAAACCACGCCGCCATAAAAAACCAAGCACGCCAAAATAAATATCCTAAAAATACTTACCCACAAAAAAGCGCTTAAATATTATCAATATTTAAGCGCTTTTTTGTGGGTAAGTATTTCAATAATGTCTTTTAATATAGTTATTCATACGGTATGAAATTAATTCATATCACTCTAAAGCCAAAACACTTTATCTATTTATATACTTTAAGTATTTAATATTTGGTACAATTATGTTTCTAGCAACTTACAGATTGATGACTCATTCAGATTTTTTGCACAAAAATTAAGATTACTTCTGTCACTCTGACAGCTAAATTATCATAAAAATATATTATTACATATTATTTTTGATAATAAGGATATTCCAATGAAAATACTTTTAAGGGTCAAACCCTCTTCCTCCGTTTTACTGGCTGCTATCTTTGCTATTGGTGCGGTTAACCTGTCAGGCTGTAGTGAATCAGATACCAAGGCCGTTGACCGTGTCGAAGAAGCTGAAGCGTTAGCCCGTGTTAAGTCACTTGAGGCACGTGCCGCAGAAATTAAAGACGAGATGGCTGCAAATCCAAGCGCCAAACTGAGCGTTAGCATGCCAGATGAATCCACTATTCCAGATGATGAGTTCGGCGCAGCAGTACGTCGCGGCTTACAAATCGCCAATCATACTTATAAAGAAATGCCTGACAATGTCGGCAACCAGTTGAATTGTACCAGCTGTCACTTGGGTAACGGCTCAGAGGCCTATGCGGCGCCTTGGAATGGCATGCCGGGCATTTATCCTATTTATCGGTCACGTGCTGGTCGCGTGAATTCAATACAAGAGCGCATCAATGGCTGTTTTGAACGCTCAATGAATGGCAAAGCACTTGATCTAGGTTCAGATGATATGAATGCGATGGTGTCTTATATGAGCTGGCTATCGCAGGGCTTGCCTTATGGTGTCTCGCCTGAAGGTCGCGGTTTTGTTAAGGTAGACAAAACTTTAGAGCCAAATACGGACAATGGCAAAAAGCTGTTTGCTGAAAAATGTAGCGTTTGCCATGGTGAAAATGGCGAAGGTCAATATAACGACGATGGCACTTATATCTATCCAGCAGTAGCCGGAGACAAGTCCTTCAACGATGGCGCAGGTATGGCACGAACTTATACAGCAGCGGCCTTTATCAAGGGCAAAATGCCCTTTGGTCAAGGTAACTCGCTTAGTGACCAAGAAGCGGTCGATATTGCTGCTTACTTTACCCATCTGCCGCGACCTATCAAAGCCAACAAAGACAAAGATTGGCCCAATGGTGATGCCCCTAAAGATGTACGCCGCTAATTAAAACAAGCTCATAATTTATATAGTAAAAAAGCCCAGCTATTTAAATAGCTGGGCTTTTTTATTATTGATAGTTAGGACAGTTTGCGTCCTTTATCTTTAATTTAAGGCAATTTCATATCACCATCAACCAGCCAGCCCATGCGGCGCATTACATAAGCGACCACACCTGCAATTAGCGCAGGTAATACAAACATCAACAGGATAATCGCTGTCCATAATTGACCCGTACTCATGATGTCTTGTGACGCTTCAATCACTCCAAATACGCCGACCAATCCAGCGGTACCCATACCCGCACCCGTTGCCGTACATGCCAGTCCAAAACCTACTGTCGCAATAGGACCAACGATGGCGCTGGCAATCACAGCAGGCAACAACACCAGCGGTTTTTTTAACACATTAGGAATCTGTAGCATACTGGTGCCCAGACCTTGAGATATTACGCCACTGACGCCGTTGTCTTTAAAGCTTGCAACGGCAAAGCCAATCATGTGTGCCGCACAGCCTACTACTGCTGCCCCGCCTGATACGCCGCCAAGCCCAATTGCGATACAAATAGCAGCGCTGGACGTTGGCAATGTCAATAAAATACCCACTACCACTGCAATCACAATACCCATTAACAGAGGCTGTAACTCAGTGGCCGCTTGAATACCTTGACCAATGGCAGCGACCGCAGCGACGATAGGTGGATTCAATAGGGCGCAAACTGCTAATGCTACCGCGCATACCAATAAAGGAACCAATAGAATATCGAGCTTGGTTTTGCCAGCGACCCAAGTACCAGCACGATAAGCAAATACCGAGGTCAAATACGCCCCTATCGGATTCCCCGGTAAGGCGGCAAAGGTCGCAGGTCCACCTACTTGGGGCGTAAATAACGTCCCTGCCATTAATGCTTCAGAGTGTGCGCCAAGCATACCCGCCACCAAGCAGCTGAGCATGACGAGCGTCGGTGCTTTAAGGTAATAGGCGATACCTACTCCGATACCCGCACCCATTAGTACTGAGGCAAGCTTGCCCACCGCAACCAATGCGGGCAAATCTAACCAGCCACCGATTTGCGAGATGATTAGACCAGCAATCAACGTGACAAATAGCCCTAAAGCCATGCCAGTAAACGCATCAATAAAATACTTTTGGAAAAATGCTTTAATGAAGCTGGTAGGCGGTGTTGCTAAATGAGAGACAGTCATAGCCACGCTCTTTATAAAATTTTTGATGAAAGGTAATAAACCAACAGAAAAATAACTTTGCTAAAAATCAGAGATAAAAAAAACGTCATTGCGACGCTTTTTTTATTATTCATAAAGAACTATAACTGTTATTAAACAGCGCAACTTAACGACGCTGTTCAACGATGATGGAATCAATACCGTTATTCTGTAGGCGCTGCTGAGCAGTGGTTACTGCTTGGCGGTTATTCATCGGGCGAGAAATAACTTGATAGATTGGCAAACCATTACCCGTCGTATTCTTGACCACGCGAGCGTCTACACCTGCCATCAACACTTGAGCACGGCGGCGATCTGCTTCATCCGCATCACCGAAGCTGTTGATCTGCAAAATATAAGTTGCCGCAGGTTTTGCAGCCTGAACGCTAGCAGTACCTGCGCCTGCATTATTGGTGGACGTATTATTGCTACTAGCAGGCGTCGATCCATCATAGGTCGCGTCTTCTTCAACGATCACAATGTCATCGCCGCTATTACTGGTAGCAGCGTTATTGCCACGACTGGGCGCAATAACCGTGTTTTCAGAGATACCAAAGTTACCAGTATCATCATTGCGACTGGCTGAGCCATCCTCAGGTTGAGTCACCACCACATCAGGCTCAAAGGCACTGATATCCCCTATGCGATCATTGCCTGTCTCAGCAATATCTTCATCAGGAATAGTCGCCATCTCTTGATTGGGCAAAATATCATAGAACTCATAATCACCATTATCAGTATCAGTGTCGACACGTGGCTGCACCTGACGATCAGGATCATTACCAGCGGTGCTGTCAGCGGGACTGAAATCAAATAATGGTGACAAGTATATAAATACCCCTATCATAAGGGTCAATACCGCCCCGACAAACATCCACAATAAGCCTGATACGCTACTTGTTTTGCGTTTTTCAGTCGCACCTTTAGGTTTTTTGGCTAGCATGGATCTGTTTCTCCCTACTGAATCTAACTATCATCAAATTATGGCTGGCAGTCATCTATACTCATACTACATGTTAGAAAGTTACTATATACTAGAAAAAAACTACATGCTAGATGGTGCCGACAACCCTAACAAACTAAGACCATTGGCCAATACTTGACGTACGGCTTTAGACAAACGCAAACGGGCTTGCATCAATTCCATCTCATCCGAGCTTGGTGTCTCACCTGAGGTCAAACTCACTGGCAAAATGCGATTACTGTCATACCAACCATGAAATAGCGCTGCCAACTCTTTAAGATAGTTGGTCAAGACATGTGGCTCATAACCCGTCGCGGCGCGTAATAATGTCGCTGGATATCCTGCTAATAATTTAATCAGCTCGTCTTCGTTTGGTGCACTAAGTAAGTTTTGGTGTTCTAAACCAATCGCATCATCTACCACAAGACCACTGTTTTGTAGTTTTTCTAATACTCGGCAAACACGAGCATGCGCGTATTGAATGTAATACACTTGATTGTCTTTGCTTTGTGATTTAGCCAGCTCCAAATCAAAATCAATATGCACTTCAGGCTTACGGGCGACATAATAAAAACGCGCGGCGTCGTTACCAACTTCGGTACGTAAATCACGCAGGGTGACAAATTGACCTGAACGCGAGGACATTTGCACTTTTTCACTACCACGCCATAGTGCAACAAATTGCACAAGCACCACATCTAAACGATCAGCATCAATACCAAGCGCCAATAAAGCAGCTTTTACGCGTGGCACATAACCATGGTGATCGGCACCCCAAACATTGACCACTTTATCAAAACCGCGATCAAATTTGTTTTTGTGATAGGCAATATCAGAAGCAAAATAAGTAGATTGACCATTGGCACGGCGCACAACACGGTCTTTTTCATCACCAAAATCGGTTGATTTAAACCAAATATTACCGTCTTTTTCGTATAGATAGCCTTTTTCATCTAAGGTTTGCAAGACTGGCTCAATATCGCTATCAATAGACCGTTCGCTAAACCAGCACTCGTAGCGCACACCAAAGTCATTTAAGTCATCTTTGATATCGGCTAAAATACTGCTCAATGCCGCATTTAAAAACAGCTCATAACCTTCACCAAGCAAGGCTTTACTGTTGGCAATCAAGCCATCAATATGCGCTTCTTTGTCACCTGATAGCAGTGTTTTTTCGCCGTCCGCATTGATCTCAAACTCAGCATCTGCTGGCACATCTTTAGCGATTGCTGCAAAGCTATGAACGTAATGATCACCGTGTTGCGCTTTTAACGTTTGGGCGATGTCACTGACATAATCACCTTGATAACCATTGACTGGGAAGATTATTTGCTCGCCATTGGTTTCCAGATAACGCAAATAGGTACTGGTCGCCAAGATGTCCATCTGCCGACCCGCATCGTTGACATAATACTCACGCGTGACGTCATAACCAATCGCTTCAAGCAGGTTTGCCACGCTCATACCGAACGCTGCACCGCGACCATGCCCAACGTGCAAACTTGACGTTGGATTGGCAGAGACAAACTCAACCTGAATTTTTTGCCCGTCAAACTGATCGCTTAAACCAAAGCGATCTTGCAAGGCAAAGATATCATCTAATACCGCAAATTTGGCTTCCGCATTTAAGAACACGTTAATAAAGCCTGGACCTGCAATTTCTACTTGGCGAATGTCTTGGTTTTCAGGCAGCGCATTGACGATTTTTTCGGCAAGCTGTCGTGGATTGACCTTGGCAGCTTTGGCCGCTGTCAGCGCGATATTACTGGCGAAATCACCATGGCTTAAGTCTTTAGTACGGGTGATTTGGCTATTATTTTGCCAATCGCTTGGTAACGTGCCATCTGCTTGTAGGGTTTGAATCGCATCGTTAAATAGTGATGCAAGTGTATCAATTTGGGCTTGTGACATAAGGATTTGAACTCAGTTAAATAAACAACAAAAACGGTATAAAAATGTGGCGAATGCGAGCAGCCAATAACTGCCTATTATAATAGCGACCGACATTGCAGGGGATAAAATAATACAAAAAAGATAAGTAACCTGTAAATATAACAATCTTTGCCCTGCATTGCACTATGTGCACCAAAATTAGCACTAAAATCTTACGGTTATGACAGTTAACACTGATAATTTAGGTGACTAGGGCGTGTCCTCATTGTAAAAATGGTGATAAAAAGGAGATAAATTGCCGTTAAATAAGGAAAGTAGCGCAAATAATATCGAGATATTGATAAGCTATTTGACGATGTTTGGCAAAATTTAGCCATTTTTAGCCATTTTTATCCCATTTAGAGGATAATCGATTGAATTGGAGACACGCCCTAACAGGCGTTGTCTGTGCTTTCATTCACGATAAGTCAGATTGAAATGCTTTAAATAGATCAGGATTTAGCGCTGTTACCGATCAGTCAGCCCTGCAAATTGTAGCGTTACTGTTGTCTCATACTTAGCAGCAGTTTATACCTGCTCGCTTCCGCGTTATAATAACGGTTTGTATTGCTGCCTGCTTTTTTCTGACTTATTTTATGGATTACTGCTTATATCATGAATGGTGATACTTCATTTTGAAGGCAATTATTATCAAAAGATCCATAAAATAATATAAATAAAGGCGGCGTTACTACTTTATAGGATTATGCCATGTTTGCTATTGCTGCCAGTACGGTTACCAGTTGGGGATTGTATGTTTTACTACCCATATTCATCGCCTTCTTATTTTTTATTATGTGGGATATCTCTAAAGAATCTCAAGCTGGGCGCGCGGGTACATTTTGGATTTTCTTAGCACTAGGCGCAGGGTTTGTGGGATTCTTACTCAAGCTATTGTTGGAAGTCGCTTTTAAAAGGTGGTTGATATAATTTTTATATAACTGGGCCGTGTCCTCACTGTCAATGATAGGTAATAAATAACTCACCTATCACTGATAAATAGACAGTTAAATGATCAATTAAAAAATGCATGGCTCATAACGGCTTCACTTTATAGTGTGTCAATCATTCCTATCAAAATATCACTCACTGAGCCTTGCTATCATTTTTTACGACTTCACTCACGTAAGTTGGTAAATCCCACGCACCACCAGCAAAACCGCGACACATTCCTGAGCTGGAATCTTCTGATTTGGCAAATTTTTGACCATTCCAAACCCATATCGCATGATTCCAGCAATCACCAACCCCTCGATCTTTATGTGTTGCCCAAATCTCGCCATCAGAATAGTCATTGCCTGCCGTAGTGATCAGTTTTGGCTTGCTTGGTTTGTCATGATTAATAAGCCAATAACCCGAACTCTCATTATAGGCGCCTTGCCAGCACAGATGGCTAGCAAGCGTATGGAGGGCATCTACGGGTGTAAACGTCCAATTCAGTCTATCAGAACCATACTCTTGCATTCGTTGGTACGCGTCGGTCTTTGGATTAATCAGCTCACAGTCTCCCATATCATCTTCAGAGCCTATAAGCTCCTTGGCATCAATATCGATCCACTTATTTATATTCGCTTGAAAATAGGCCCACTTTGACGAATCCAGTTGCTTATTGTCAGCATAGGCATATGCTTTTTTAATCACAGGTTTCGCTTTAGCAGATTTGGGTATTTGCTTACTAGCGTGATTTTTACTTACCAATGCTATTGGCGTGCCCACTCTGCCTTGTACCTCATCAAGTTTTAGCAGCACGGCACTCATGCCTTTGTCACTAACAGACCAATTTTTACCACCTGCTTTTATCTCTATCTTAGTATTTTGACGCGCATGGTTAATAAAGTGTTGCGTTTGCTTGGCGGTTAAATCGTACGCTGAACCATCAGCATCTGGTTGTAGCATGCCTTGGTTTTTGCCATTTAACCACAGTTCAGCACTATGGTAGGTTTTGTCTGAGGTTTCTGATAAAAACTGGATTTGGGCAATCGGCAAGGCTTTTTTGGGTATGACGGTTAATAAAATAGAAGCTGGCGTATCGAACATACTCTCATCTGCATAACCTGCTGCGCGACAAGTCAATGTATTATCACAAACCACTTGCCAATCGTCCTGCACAAAGCCCCACCCTTCAAATGGCGTACCATAGGCAGCATGAGCTGATATGGACGTCAATGGCAGCAAGCCCTTCATAGCGCTGAGCAAAATCGTTAATTTTTTCACTGTCCATATTCCTTATGAGTGATACAGTACGCACGCGCTACTTTTTGGCAATCAAAGTCGCACGCATCGGCGCAGGATAGCCTTCAAGCGTTTTGCTAGCATCATTAGGATCTAAGAAGTCGGCCAGCGAATGATAAGTCATCCATTCCGTTTTACGCTGCTCATCGATAGAAGTCGTTGCCACATCGACACAACGTACCTCTGAGAATCCTGCTTTTTCTAGCCAGCCTGTCAATGCCGCGACTGATGGTAAAAAATACACGTTATTCATCTGGGCATAGCGGTCGTGTGGCACCAGTACGGTATTGGCATCACCTTCGATAACCAAGGTTTCAAGCACCAACTCACCGCCTTTGACCAACTGCCCTTTAAGATGTTGTAAATGCTCAAACGGCGATTGGCGATGATAGAGCACCCCCATGCTAAATACGGTATCAAACAGCTGACTGTGCTCGGGCAAGGCTTCAAGTGGTACGGGGATATAATGCGTTTTATAGCTATCAGCAGCCCCGACAAAATGACGAATCGCCATAAACTGATGATAAAATAAGCAAGACGGATCAATGATAATGACTGTATCCGCGCCAGCGCCAGCCATACGCCAGCCGTGATAGCCAGAGCCACCGCCCACATCTAATACGCGACGACCTTTTAAATTACCCAAATGCGGTGCGACTCGCTGCCACTTCCAATCACTGTGCCATTCGGTATCAATCAATATTGGCGCGGCTTGTTGGTCTTCATTCTGACCACTATCAATTTGATTTTCGAGCTGACCACCAATTTGAAAAGGCCCTTTGCGCCACGGCATCAGCTGTTTTAATAATGCCATTGTTTGTTTGCGCTGAGACTCACTAAGATTTGCCTCAATCGTCAGGACATCACTGTTCAGATCGACATGATTGACCGTCAAATTCGGCAAGCGTGCTACCGATGCTTGATAAGCAGGTGCATGCGCGTAGTTGGCTTTGTCTTTGATATCATTTAACCATGTTGGCAAGCGCGTAAGCCATTCATAAGCACTCGGCTGCTGCTGTGCTAACTCCAACAAAGTTAAATATAATTCGCGTTCAGCGTGAGTAATAGTGTCGTTAAGCATAAGATTTCAGTTCGAGTTGATTTATATTTAAATGAATAAAATTAAGAAAAGGTTAAAATAAAAGAAAATGCACCTCAATATATGAATTCTTCAGAGGTGGTGAAATATGCGTGGCATAGGTTATCTATCTTTAATAACTCAGTTTACGTTTTGTTGTTACCTAATCTTAAGGTTTAAACTTATATATTATTCAAATGCCATTATATTTGCCGTTTCTAAAATTTGAGCTACAGCTCTATCTCTATATGGAACTTCTTCCATATAGCTGACATATCTCATGTATGAATTCCATTTTTTTTGCTGATCTTCTGATATAGCATAGTTAACCTTATTTTCATTGAAGTCGGTAGTCAGAGAAGCCATGATAAATTCGCATACTTCAGGTATTTCACGACCGCCCTCTTCAAGGTAAGGTAATTTTTTTACACCCAAGAAATCACCGAGCAAATCAGCATCAACAACGCCTTTTCTAATCTCTCTTAAAATATCAGGTCTAAAGCAAACTAGCATAACACCAACTAATCTCAACAACGAATAACCAATATATTCGTCAGGAATAAAACGATTCGAATTGGATAGTACTTGTACAACTTCTATATGTAGAACTAATGTCTCTATCTCTCTGAGAGAAAGACCTTGATGACCAATGAATTTTGCAATAAATTTTTTCAAAAGGGTATTTGATAGCAGGCTACTAGATAAGAAACCTTTTTCTCCTATCAGCTGGTAAAAGTAAGCATTAGCAGCTAAAACGGGATTTGTCATGTGTCGTTGAGAATGCGGTGACAACTCAAACCTAAATTTTATAAATTTATCCAAGTAGCGTTGTGCATCAACTGCCTGACCATAGCAATGGTTTATAGAAGCTCTCAACTGCTGAGTATTAGTAACAAGTACGAAGCTAACACCTTCAACATCAAAAGTATGCTTGATTATCTCAAGCATATCGACTGCGAAGTTTGGTCTACAGCGATCAAGTTCATCTATAAATATAATAATAGGGTCTTGAGATGCAATGGCAGTAAGAGCGGTTTGTAATGTTTTTAAACTCTTTTCTGCCTCCACATGATCTTTGAGTATCAACTCTGCTGTTTTATCTATTGAATCATCAGCTGCTTTTTGAATTAATTCATTAAAATCATTTGCAACGTCAGCAAAATCTTGTCTCAGAAGATGAGAAACACCAGCTTTAGCAATTGTTTTTAGTGTGTACCGTACAGCTGGCAATACTCTGTTTATAAAAGCTTTTCTACGTGGCCCTTCAGGTAAGATTTTAATAATTTCTGCTAATACAGTCATCAAAGGCTCATCAACATGATCAGCTTTGAAAGCGTCAATATAAATTATATTGTGTGTATCATCTTCCTTCATCAGATTGATAAGTTTATGACAAAACTCAGTTTTACCTGTACCCCAACTGCCGTCGATGACCATTGGCGAAATATCTATATTAGATTTTAGGAGCTTAATAGCTTTTTCAGCGATACTTTTACGTTGAAATTCGTCACGCCCACCTTGTCCATCGAATGTTTTTGCCGTAATGTCCATATCCATTTTATCGTTCCTTCTTAATTTCAATCTAGCTCAGAAAAAATATACGATGCTGTAAAGCGCATCTAGCACACTGAGAAAATGAATGCCTATTTCAACTAATGTGTGAAACGCAGGTAATAGCAGATGGAAGGATCAATTCTCACTATGTATTCAAACAACCCTACTTAAACGCCACAATAGAGACGAAGTTCAAAAACTGAAACCATGTCAGATGACGTTTAAAACCAACATCACTCAAGCGCGCATGATGCTCGTCTAACGTATCAGTAATTAATACGTTTTCTAATGCATTACGCTTACCGCTAATTTCCATCTCGCTATAACCATTGGCACGTTTAAAATCATAATAACGCTCAACCAACCACGCATCATATTGCTCATCAAAAGCATGGGTTTTTTCAGTTAATACCAGTATGCCGCCTTCGCTTAATGCTGCATAAATTTTCTCTAATACTGCGACTCTATCGGCAGCTGGCAAAAACTGTAGCGTTAAATTTAAAATCACCATATCGCAGGGTTCAAGTTCCACATCGCGAATATCAGCGGTAATGACTTCAATATCATGCGCAGGATAATTTTCACTCAGTAGCGTGGTCGCTTCGGTGGTCATCGCTGGTGAGATATCAATCGCTTTAATCTGCAAATCTTGCGGCTCAAACTCACCCGCCAACGTCATGCTTGCTGCGCCAAGTGAACAGCCCAAATCATACACTCGACTGACGCGCTGACCACTATCGCTCTGTTGACGATACTTACAGTGACGTCGGGCAAATATGGGCAACATCGCTAGCACCTGACCATAACCCGGCACGCTGCGACGAATCATATCAGGGAAACAAGCCACCACTTGCTCATCAAAAGAGAAGCGCGCTGCTTTATCAAGTGGCGTGGTAAACGGTTTGTCAAATAGGGTGTCGTGTTTAACAATAGCAGGCTTAGATTGACTCATGGTGCGACTCATTTTGTGATGATAGAACTTAAATTAGGAGATAATTAATGGTCTTGCTTGTCATTACTAGCTGAAAGCGGCACAACGTAGCAAAAGCCCATTATAACATTACTGTTTGTTACTTATCGCGGTCAGATGCCCTGCTAAGCTAAATACGTATTGCTAAGTAAGTAACATTTGGCTCATATTTTATATTTATAAAAATAGGAAAAATTATGCAAACCATTATTTTAGGCGGTGGCTGTTTTTGGTGCACCGAATCGGTATTTTTATCCGTAAAAGGTGTGCAATCTGTCGTTTCAGGCTACATGGGCGGTGACGCTGTTTCTGCCAACTACGAAGCGGTCTGTAGTGGCAATACAGGGCACGTTGAAGTCATCAAAATCGAGTTCGATGACTCTATCGTCCCGTTAGAAGTGATACTTGATGTTTTCTTTGCCACCCATGATCCCACCACAATGGATCGTCAAGGCAATGACGTCGGTAGCCAGTATCGTAGCGTGGTTTTTTATACTGAAGAAAATCAGAAACCAACGATTGACCGCACTATCAACAAACTGCGCGATATGGGCGTCAATGTGGTCACCGAAGTACATCCAGCTGTTGAGTTTTATCAAGCAGAAGAGACCCATCAGGATTTCTTTAATAAGAATCCAGGACAAGGGTATTGCAACTTTGCCATACCGCCAAAGCTTGCCAAATTGCGTAAAGAGTTTAGTCAATATATGGTGAGCTAAACCACAAAATGAAGATATTTTTTTATTTAGAATAAAAAAATATTTCAGCATTTTATTATAGCCAAACGCTTATTGTACGAGCGTTTGGCTTTTTAACATCTTTAGCATTCTCACTCAAACAGTTATGATAGAAACAACTCAAATATAACCCTCAACGAATAAAGGCGAAGGTATGAACGCTGAATTTTGGCACAGCCGCTGGCAAGAGAAACGCATTGGCTTTAATCAGTCTGCGGTGAATCCATTATTAATAAATTACTTTAAGCAGTTAAACCTGCCAGCTGGTAGCCTTGTCTTTGTCCCTCTTTGCGGTAAATCGATTGATATGGCTTGGCTGGCAGCGCAAGGCTACGACGTTGTAGGCGTTGAATTGGTGGAAACAGCTGTACAAGCATTCTTTACTGAGTAGAATATCTCCCCTACTGTGCACCAGCATGCAGACAATCCAGCCATTAAATACTATCAAGGTCAGTTGTCAGGACAAACCATTACCCTATGGGTTGCTGATATTTTTGCACTAACGACTGAGGATATTGGATCTGTAAATGCCGTATATGACAAAGCCGCATTGATTGCGCTACCGGCTGATATGCGTGTGCAATATAGTGCGCAAATGTACCAGCTCAGTGCTAATGCACCACAATTTATCATCACTCTCGCTTATGACCAAAGCAAAAAAGCGGGACCGCCGTTCTCTATCAGTAGCGAGCAAATACAGCAATATTATGGCGATAACTATCATATCAACGAACTGACGAGTGAACCTACTTCTATAGGATCGGCACCTGAGCTAACAGCCTCTGAGCATGTTTGGTTGTTGAAATGAGTGGTTAATAAAGCCGTTTGCGTAGCGATTAATCAGTACTAAATTATGATGGAGAAATTGAATGAAAATATTCGTTGGGCTGATAAGTTTAATCTCTATTTTGCTAGTCACACTCGCAGGTCCGCTTTACAAGTTTGGCTTAGTCGATTTAGCGACTGCGTTTGCAGGGTTTAAGTTTGGTGTATTTGCTGGTATCGCAGCATTGGTACTATTAGGCATACAGCTTTTATTTAAACGAGACACGGCTAGCCTTGGTAGCGTATTAACATCAGCAGCGTTTGCTATCATTGCCATTGCTATTCCACTAAGCATGATGAATAGCGCCAAAAATGTACCGCCCATTCACGATATTTCAACCGACCTAGTGGATCCACCTGAATTTGTGGCCATTGCCCCACTGCGCGCTGATGCACCAAACCCAGTTGAGTATGCAGGTGTAGAGACTGCAACGCAGCAGCGCGCCGCCTACCCTGAATTACAAACATTGCGCTATAGCCAGTCAAAACCTGAGTTGGTTGGGGCAACCAAACAAGCCATCGATAATTTAGGTTGGGAGCTTGTCAATATCGATGCTGACAAAGGCGTCATTGAAGCGACCGATACGACTGCTTGGTTCGGTTTTAAAGATGATGTCGTCGTGCGTATCACAGATAACAGTAGTGAACGTCTAGTAGATATTCGTAGCAAGTCACGGGTTGGTGGGAGCGATTTGGGAAAAAATGCGGCGCGTATTCATAAGTTGATTGAAGAGTTGGATAGGATTTTGGGGGATTAGTTGGGTTTTGAATGAAGTAGAAATGATTAATTGAATTTTTTTAGCACTTTATCCATTTTAGCCTATCTACCTTAAACCCTCTCCTAACCTCACGCCACCGTCAATTTATAGTAACAGCTTACTTCGATACCTTTTCTTTACCAATGAGATTGGTTACTCTAAGTCCATACTGCACCAATCCGCTTTGCTTTCTCTTTTAATAACTATTTCAACGTTTATAGGATATTTTCATGCGTTTGACTCCAGTTTCTACTTTAACGTTACTTAGCCTTGCTGTTGGGCTGAGTTTTGCTAGCACTGCTCAAGCAGCCAAACCACCAGCGCCAGACTTATCTAATGCCGAGTTTCAACAATGCTTAGACGGTTTGAAAAACTCTAGCAAATTTCGAGGCGTCGATAGTTCTACTTTTAATAACTATCGCCCTAGCCAGCCTGATCCTAGCGTGATTCAGTCATTGAATTATCAGCCAGAGTTTCAAAAAGACGTTTGGGATTATTTATCTTCATTGGTCGATAAAGAGCGTGTAGAAGATGGCATCCGCGCCAAGCGTCAATGGGCGGATACGCTACGTCAAATTGAATCACGCTATGGCGTCAAAGCCGAGCACGTACTAGGTGTATGGGGCGTTGAGTCAAACTTTGGGCAGACATTGGGCAAAAAACCTTTGTTTGAGTCTTTAGCGACGCTGTCTTGTTTTGATCGCCGTCAGAGCTACTTCCAAGGTGAATACGCTAATGCGCTAAAAATCGTCCAAAACGGTGATATCGCGCCAAGTGATATGACCGGCTCATGGGCAGGCGCTTTTGGGCAAACGCAATTTATGCCAAGTACCTTTTTAGAGCTGGCAGTCGATTTTGATGGCGATGGTCGCCGTGATTTGGTCAATAGTGTGCCTGACGCGCTCGCCTCTACCGCCAACTTCTTGGACAATCGTGGCTATCGCACGGGCGAGCCTTGGGGCTACGAAGTCAAGCTGCCCAGTGGATTTTGGGCTGCGTCTGACCGTAAAAACAAGAAGTCTATCAGCCACTGGCGCAATCAAGGTATCACGCTCGCCAATGGCAGTCCATTGCCAAACGACTTGAGTAGCGCCGGGTTATTATTACCCGCTGGCAAAGATGGTCCTGCATTCTTGGTCGGTAAAAACTTCGATACGTTTTATTCTTATAATGCGTCAGAAAATTATGCATTAGCAATCGCCCATTTATCAGACTTAATCACCAAAGAGGACAGCAGCAAAACTGACTTTGTCACGGCATGGCCTACCGATGACCCTGGTATCAGTCGCCAGCAAGCTAAAGATATCCAGCAGGCGTTATTGAACGCGGGTTACGATATTGGTGGTGTTGATGGCATTATTGGCGACAATACCCGTATCGCGATTCAGCAATACCAATCTAGTCGTGGTATCTTGCCAGCGGATGGACGCGCAGGACAGAAATTCTACCGCGCAATCATTAGAGATGCTGGAAACACAGCCCCGAAAAGCACGCAATACGGCAATCAATACGGGCAGCCGTCGAATAGCCAGCCTTTAAACCCTGCCTCTGCTGATCGCATGGGACAGCTGATTCAGCAGCAAACGAGTACTCCTAATGCTTACTCGACGCAGCCTTCTGCACAATCACCGACCTCTGGTAACACACGCTATCGCCGTGTCATCGGTAGCGACGGTGTGGTGAAGCTCGTTCGTGTTGACGAAGGTTCTTAGTATTCCACGGATGTAGCTTAGGTTAAGCACATACTAGACTAAGCACGCCCTAGATTAAGCACATAAAAAAAGCCACGTTAATAATAACGTGGCTTTTTTCATAGGGTTTACTTTTTAGTCAATTTTTAACTTAAACGATCGGTGGTGGGTTCGGTTTACCATTGTCACCATCCCAGTTCTCACGTGCTTTTTCATCTAGATCCGCAGGCGTTTTTGGTTCCCACTTGCCGTTTTCTTTCCAAGTAGCATCGCCCCAATCAGCATCTTCTTCTTTTCTGTCCAAGTCTTTGTAAGCTTGGCTAGGGTCGATACCGCGACGTTTCATGTCCGCTACTTGCTCGTCTAAGGTATGAAACTGCTCGGCAGCATGCATAGATTCTTCTAAGCCATCAAGCTCTTTTTTTAATGCATCGTTTTTAGCGTTACTCATCAGTTGCTCTCCTTAGTCAGTATTATTATGCGATTTATATACATTCGACTTATATGTATACAATATATACGTCAGTAATTTTAATATAAATAATGTATTTATTATCAATCTCTGATTAGTCTCAATATTACCAGTCTTAAATGGATTCACAACCGTTGACGCGTATGCTTTGTATTACAAAACGTAGTCACAGCCACACGTGTACTCTTTACAGCAGATAGGCTATGACTATTTTGAAATAAGGAAGGCAGGAATATTATTAGTGCAGAGTGCGAATCATTGGGAGTTATGATGGACTTCGTTCAAGAGATTTTTTGCATGAAAGGTCAACTTCCAAAGTTCTTGCGAGACGCGAGTGCCATAGGTTGTGAGCTGTATCCAGTTTGCACCCACTAGCTGACGTTGTAGCTGGTTCAAATCATCTTGAGAAATTTGGCAGCGCGAGACCGCATGGACATTCGGCATCTCTTTTTTGATGTCTTGCTCAGCTTTTGACGCTATCAAGCGGTTCATAGCATTTTGCAAGCCATAGCTCGAAAAGGTCGCTGGTATTTTCATCAAGGCGATCAATATCTCTTGCCATGTTAAGGTCATGGGTCTGGTAACATCGGTCAGGTTGCCACCTGCATAAGCTTGAGCACTATATTGAATATCAAAAGCTTCTAACAATACAATTGGCTTACTCACATCATCAGAGACGAATTCATCAGCAGGTGGGCTATTTTCCTTTAGCGTTTTGTCAGTAGACAATAGATCTGCAAACCGTTCCGCTACTGTTTGTTTGCTAAATTTGATCATCTCTTCATTAGCTCTCAGCCATCCACCAACGACCTGATGATTGGTCACTGCGTTATAGTAAGCTTGTACAAGTAATGGCTCAATATCCGTTTCTGTATCATAATAATATATCGTATTGTCCTGCCGAGTTACCGACTTAATAAATTCTTGCAGTTGACGACTGATACTCGCATCTGGATGATGATTTTTGAC
Organism: Psychrobacter sp. NC44; assembly: GCF_904846655.1. NCBI lineage: Bacteria > Pseudomonadati > Pseudomonadota > Gammaproteobacteria > Moraxellales > Moraxellaceae > Psychrobacter > Psychrobacter sp. NC44. The sequence continues at coordinate 76,863 of NZ_CAJHBN010000015.1, forward strand.
TAAAATGAGTAACGGTTTGAGTTTGGCTTTGGCATTCAAATAGCTCAAATGCATTTGGCTAACGCCATTCCTTTGCACGGTGCCGTAACTGTCTCCAATGAGCATCAGTGCATAATCGCAGGAGTCAATACATTGTCGACCATATAGCGATGCTTTTGGCAATTGGCTCGACACATCATAGGTCAAGAAAGCCCGCGACTGAAAAAATATCGCCAAGCTGTCCAAGACCAACAATTGATCATTGTCAGCGCATATGATGTGAATATGATAGCGACGGTCTGGCACAATCACCTCTAAGCTTAGGTCATGACATAGAATAATATGATATAAAATAGAGCACAAATATCTTGTTTTGCACAGCCTAGCATAATCTTATAAAAATAAGCTCAATTTATTTTTATTATATCAACATTATGGTTACGGGTTTGATATAAACACCTTTAGCTGCGCCTATTCAGAATAGTATTGCAAGATGGCGTCTTTGCCAAGCAAACGCGCTATTAAAGTACCCAGTTTATCGTCAAACTTAGTCGCATAAAAAATCAATGGCGGTCGAATGACAACTTTTGTTTTGTCAGTTATTTCTAAACAATGATCATCTGAGGTATTGTCAACCAATGCAGACAGCTGATTTGCAGCCAATAGCTGCTTAACTCGCTCAGCAATCGCTTGTCCAGAATCAACGACCTGCATCGCCAATCGCTGCTGAGCAATCTCATCTAACAAAAACGTTTTGAAAAATGGATAGTGCGTACAGCCTAGTACCAATTGATCAACGCCATCATGAGCAAATAATGTGAGCTGCTGGCGTAATCTTAAAGCAGTATCGTCCTGCTCTGGCATTCCCGCCTCGACCCAAGGTACCAATTGCGGATCAAAATATTTGGTCACTACCGTATTGTTGGGTTTAGCAAAGTGATCGATGACCTCATTAAGCAATGTGCCATTCAAGGTAGCCTTAGTCGCTAAAACGACCACGCGACCAGTTTTGCTCGCCGATATGGCTGGCTTTAGCGCCGGGACTAATCCGACGATAGGCAGCTGCGGATAACGCCGTCTGGCTGTTTCCAAAGCATAAGCTGAGGCGCTATTACAAGCAATAACAATGAGCTTGCAGCCCTGCTCATACAACCAATCAACGGCTGTTAAAGTCAACGCTTCAATATCGGCGCTATCACGATTACCATAAGGCACATTTAAGGTGTCTGCATAATAGACATAATGCTCGGCAGGCAACTGCTGTGCCAAATGTAGATAAACTGACAGTCCACCGACACCAGAGTCAAACAATCCGATTGGCGCATTGCGCTTTTTATTATTTATAACTGTGCCAATATTCGTTTTATGGATGTCAGCTTTAGTATTAGTTGCACTTTCAACATGCTCAACATGTTTACCATCAAAGCTATCTGAGCGCATTTTCACCCTATTTAAGCTATCACTTGCAGCAATATCCATCACTACTCTACTGCCATTTTTATATACATATTGTCATCTTTATGCTGTTTGCTGTTTGCTGTTTGCTGTTTGCTGTTTGCTGTTTGCTGTTTAGCATACTACAGTAATTATCTGGTAATTTATCGCTATCTAAGCCGTAAATCATTTGACGGATACATAGCTTTGAGCCCTTGCGTTAACTGGCTGGCATCGACAGCTCATAGGATTTTCCGCCACTTTGTAACGTCAGTATCGTCTCACCATTTTGCTCTGTCAACTCACCAATTTCGGTCAAGTGATAAAAAGTATTACGCCCAATAAGTGCGTCCAAACCATTTCTAACGGGCATATAAGGACGTACCTGCATATCCATTGCTGTCTGCTGATCAATCGTATCATTGTCTGTAGGATTATACGCCTTTAATGTGATGGTGTGCTCATCATCTAAACGCACCACATCGCCAGTCGTCGTGGTAAATTCTAGCCAACGGTTATTGCCTTCGTTGACGATACCGACGTCATTGATTAACAAAGGGGCATCTTCAACTTGGATACGGATTTTCTGTACTGGCGTCTTCAAAAAATATTCAATGATGCCATTATTGTCTTCTTTCCATAAAATAGTCGCAAATAAACTCACCAATGACTCTCTGGTCATTTGTCCGCCTTCATGCCACCACTCGCCATTTGCCTTTATGACCAGATCCATATCGGCCACATCTTTTGGGTGCCATTTATCCAATGGTGGGATGGCACGTCCTTCACGTTTGCCTACGGTAGACTTTAGATACTGACTGAGCGAATCCATATTACTTAGCTCAGATGGCACGTCTTTTGGCGGTTTAGCTGCCGATTCATCAATTTGAATTATGTCTTCATTATTGTTATTCATCGTATAATCCTTTACTTAGCATTCAAAGTTTGGCAAATCTATTATTACTATAAATTTTAGTTTCGGGTATGATGAAAACATATCATCTTAGCACCCTCATTAGTTCAATCTTACCTTAACATCGATACTCATAAATGCGTATCGTGTTTGTAGGACTTTTCTTTTATAATGAGTAACGATTTTTTATTGAAATGGTCAAGTGGGTGTTGTGTTAATGACACATTTTACGTGATGTGTTGATATCCTTATATACATGGATCTCAACAGTAACATGGTCAATTGATGTCGCAAAGACAGTTTTTATCGGGCAGCCATATGTCTGAGTAATGTTAGCGCCGCAAGTCTATTATTCAATGGTTAAGCTAATGATGCCCTGAGATAAGCCACTAAAAGTTTAGGAGTAGGTATGCAAGAGCAAGACAATCAAAAGCCAGTCATTGATAGTGACACTGTGAATACTGACCCATCAGTAGCGACAGAGACGGCAAATCTAGATAAAGCAGAGTCAGCCGTTGTGACCCAAGAAGCGCCAGCTGAAAAAGTCGCTATCGACAAAGCGCCAGAGCCAGTAGTAGAAGCTGTCGCGGCAGAGCCTGAGATTGAACGTGAATCCATGGAATTTGACGTTATCATCGTCGGTGGTGGACCTGCTGGGCTATCTGCTGCTATCCGCCTGCGTCAACTCGCTATCGCTGCTGGTAATGATGAGTTTATGGTTTGTGTGGTCGAAAAAGGTTCTGAGTTTGGTGCGCATACCTTATCAGGTGCTGTCATCGAACCACGCGCTTTGAACGAGCTGATACCAGACTGGAAAGAAAAAGGCGCGCCGCTTAATGTGCCAGCGACCGAAGATCGCTTTTATTATCTAAACTCAGCCACGCGCTCTACTAAAGTACCTGACTCGTTGATTCCAGGACCGATGCACAACAATGGCAACTATATTGTTTCATTGGGCAATGTGGTGCGCTGGTTGGCGGTACAAGCTGAAGAGCTTGAAGTCATGATGTTCCCAGGCTTCCCTGCAGATGATATTTTATATAACGACGACGGTTCTGTACGTGGTGTCTTAACGGGCGATATGGGTGTGGCTGCCAATGGCGAAGCCAAGCCTAGCTTTGAGCCAGGTTATGAGTTACTTGCTAAATACACTATTTTTGCCGAAGGCAGCCGTGGTCATTTAGGCAAACGCTTAATCAGCCGTTTTGATCTTGATAAAGACTCAGATCCTCAGCATTATGGTATCGGTCTAAAAGAGCTGTGGGACGTAGCCCCTGAGAAACACGAGCAAGGCGTGGTCATGCACGGTCTTGGCTGGCCCTTGACCGAAACAGGCTCTACTGGTGGCTGGTGGTTGTACTTCGATGAAAACAACCAAGTAAGCTTTGGTCTTGTCGCTGACTTGTCTTACCACAACCCATATATGTCGCCATTCGATGAGATGCAGCGCCTAAAGACCCATCCCGTCATCAAAAACGTATTGGAAGGCGGCAAGCGTATCTCTTATGGCGCACGTGCTTTGACCAAAGGTGGCTTAAACTCTTTACCGAAATTCACTTTCCCAGGTGGTGTATTGGTCGGTGATGATGCTGGATTCTTGAACCCTGCTAAAATCAAAGGCACACACACATCGATGAAGTCAGGCATGCTAGCCGCCGAAGCCATCTTTGAGGCACTACAGGCCGATCGTCAGCATGATGAAGTGATTGCTTATACCACCATGTATAAAGAGTCATGGTTGTATCAAGACAACTATGAGTCACGCAACTTCTCGCCTGCAATACATCGCATGGGTCTGTTTATGGGCGGTGCTTTTACCTTTATCGAGCACAACTTATTAAAAGGTAAAATGCCGATTACCTTACATGACAGCCTGCCAGATTATGATCAGTTAGAGCGTGCCAATCATGCTTTTCAGCCAACCTACCTCAAGCCTGATGGCAAACTGGTATTTGACAAGCTGTCATCGGTATTTATCTCTAATACTAACCATGCAGAAGACCAGCCGGTACATTTGAAATTGACTGATCCAACGGTACCTGTTTCAATTAACTTACCGCTATATGCTGAGCCTGCTCGTTTATATTGCCCAGCTGGTGTGTATGAAATAGTGAAAGATGCAGAAGGAGCTAAGTTTGTGATCAATGCGCAAAACTGTGTGCATTGTAAAACTTGTGACATCAAAGATCCTTCACAGAATATCACTTGGGTAACGCCAGAAGGTGGCGGTGGCCCTAACTATCCTAATATGTAAATATAAACAATGTTAGAATTAATCACTAATACTAAAAACCGCCCTTATGAATTCATAAGGGCGGTTTTTTTAACTTCGACACATGAGACAAGTTTATCTTTAATCAGGTGAGATTAATCCGTCCATGCATCACGATTGGCTTCGTTTTTAAGCTTCACAAAGTCATCAGGATTAAACTTGATTTGATCGCCAGTTTTACCTTCTTTAATCTGACGCTCGTAATCACGCAATATGCGCAGTGCTACGGGTGACAAGATTAAAATAGCCACTAAGTTAACGAGTGCCATTAGACCCATTGATAAGTCAGCGAAGTTCCATATGGCAGGAAGACTCGCAATAGCACCCACAAATACCATGCCAAGTACCATAAAGCGGAATATCATGATCATGACTTTGGCATTTTTGGCACCAGAGATGAATTCAAGATTTGACTCACCATAGCTATAATTGGCAATGATAGAGGTGAAAGAGAAGAAGAAAATAGCAATCGCAACGAAGATAACACCCATATCACCCACATATTGCGACAGTGCCAACTGCGTCAGCTGAATACCTTCTTGCTCAACACTAGGATCGACCACACCGGACAAAATAATAATTGACGCCGTTGCCGTACAAATGACAAGGGTATCCATAAACACACCCAGCATTTGCATAAATCCTTGCACCGCTGGATGATCGGGGTGACTCTTCGCCGTTGCCGCCGCATTAGGCGCTGAACCCATACCCGCTTCATTTGAAAACAGACCGCGCTTGATACCGTTAATCATTGCCTGAGCAATACCATAACCAATCACCCCGCCTGCTGCTTGCTCAAAACCAAATGCTGATTTAACAATTAACACAATCGCCGCTGGGAATTGACTAAAATTCGTCACGATAATGAACAAGGCCAATAAGATATAGAGAATCGCCATAACGGGTACGATTTTACCCGCAATACGAGCAACCGAGCGCAAACCACCGAATACCACTGGCGCAACTAATACGACCAATACCAAACCTGTCATCCACGTTGGAACCCCAAATGCTTCGTTGGTCGCTTGTGCGATGGTATTTGACTGCACGCCATTAAAGGCTAAGCCGAACGCTACTAATAAGCATAATGAGAAAAATATCGCTAGCCAGCGCTGACCGAGACCTTTTTCGATATAATAAGCCGGTCCACCGCGGTAAACATTGTCATTGTGCGGCACTTTATAGGCTTGTGCTAATGTTGATTCGATAAAACTGGTCGACATACCGACGATCGCAGTCATCCACATCCAAAACACGGCACCCGGACCGCCAAGGTAAATCGCGATTGCAACCCCTGCTAAATTACCTGTACCGACCCGCGCTGCCAATGAGGTCATCAGCGCCTCAAATGAGCTGATACCGCCATCTTTACGCCCTTGATTGGACACGCGCAATAGCTGCCACATATGCCCAAAGTGGCGAAACTGAATAAAACGTGTGGCAATGGTAAAATACAAACCTGCACCAATCAGTACGAACATCAGTAATCCATACCAAGGGTTACTTGCAATCAACCAATCATTGTTGCCCCAAATAATACTGACACCATAATTGACGATGCTATTAAACCAACCTGCTATCCCTTCACCCATACTGCTATCCTCTCACTTACATTTTATACTGCTAGTATATTTTATGGATTGATGTGATTAATGATATTTAAAAATGCTTACTAATCCCTCTGCCTACTCATGAAACAGTAAATATCTGATCAATATACTGGCAAAGTAAATCACTAACATCCTGTCGCTACATTTTAACTGACTAGAGATTATTTAACTATTTCAAACCTCTATTATAAAATTAAATAACTACGAACTTTTGTAAGGTATTTAGATAAAAGTCAAAAAAATATTTTTTATATGAAATACTAAAGAAAACTTTTGAGACTAGGTCAACAAATAGATTTTAAAACGTATTCATATAAACACCATTCCAAAAAAAATAGTCACTGCCATAATATTTATTGAGTAAAGTATTGGCTATATTTATAGAATGAATGACTTTTATTGCTAATAATGCTCTAATACCTCTATAAAACTAAATCCTTAATATAAATAGGGTTTTAGCACAACACCTGAGCAACGGCCTTTTTTTTAGCTGCTCTCTCTAACATAAGTTGACCATGGTTTCCATAAAGCAAACATTTAGTTACATAAAGTAAATAAAATTTATTTATTGTTAATTAAGTCAATATTGTATATATTCCCAATAAGTTCATAAATATTTCTTGCAATACTTATTGGCATGAATAATAAGTTGAAATATTAAGACAATATCATCAGGGATGATGAGCATAATAAGACAGAGGACTGTCAATCAATAACGACCCTCCTCCATAAATCCTCATCTCTATATACTATAAATCCAGTCATTCTATAGCCCATAATTCTTGTTAGATGTTTAGGTTATAGTCGACCCACAGCCATATTTTACAATGTAAATTTTTAGCAAAATCGAACCACAGAAAAGTATTTTTCGTAGTGCTTTGATTAATAGAAATCTGCTTTTTTTTCGATAATATTGGGTTACTTACTACTGGTTGGTCATTCTGCTTTATCAGCCTATAAACTGATTTTAGGATTCGTTTATAGACAACGTATCGAACTGTCTTCCATCATGTGATACATGCTAAAGCAAAATAACTTGTCAGGCTCAAATCAGTAATCTTGTTTTTATGTTAGGCAAAAGGAGTTGTCCTATGGAAAACCACAACGATCCATCCGGTTATTGGCGTGCCAATGTCCGTCTCATTTTAGGTAGCCTATTTATTTGGGCGCTATGCTCATACGGGTTTGGGATTTTGTTACGTCCTCTCTTAGCAGGTATTAAAATCGGTGGTACCGACTTGGGCTTTTGGTTTGCTCAGCAAGGATCCATTGGGGTATTTATCGTTTTAATTTTCTTCTACGCTTGGCGTATGAATAAGTTAGATAAACAATACGGCGTAGACGAGGAATAGCCCCATGAGTCAATTTACGATTAATATTATTTTTGTAGGTCTATCTTTCGCTCTATACTTCGGTATTGCAATTTGGGCACGTGCTGGCACAACGAGTGAATTCTACGTAGCAGGCGGCGGTGTTCACCCTGTCGTCAACGGTATGGCAACGGCTGCTGACTGGATGAGTGCTGCGTCATTTATTTCGATGGCAGGTATTCTTGCCGCTGGCGGTTATGGCGCATCAACTTATTTGATGGGTTGGACAGGTGGTTATGTACTACTGGCAATGCTCCTAGCACCTTATTTACGTAAATTTGGTAAGTTTACGGTACCTGACTTCATCGGTGACCGTTTTTATTCAAAAACGGCAGCAATGATTGCCGTAATTTGTTTGATTATCGCGTCAACGACTTATGTTATTGGTCAGATGACGGGTGCTGGTGTCGCTTTCTCACGCTTCTTGGAAGTTGAAAACACTACTGGTCTACTGATTGCTGCGGTTGTTGTCTTCTTCTACGCTGTACTTGGTGGTATGAAAGGGATTACTTATACGCAGGTAGCGCAGTATGTGGTTCTAATGATTGCATATACCATTCCTGCTGTTTTCATCTCACTTGAGTTAACAGGCAATCCAATTCCAGGTTTGGGCTTGTTTTCAAACCATGTGGAAGCAGGCGTTCCTATCTTAACCAAGCTAGATCAGGTGGTTACTGATTTGGGTTTCACGGCTTATACCGCTGACGTTCCTAACAAGCTAAACATGGTGCTATTTACCTTATCGCTCATGATTGGTACAGCAGGTCTACCACACGTTATCATCCGATTCTTCACCGTCCCTAAAGTCGCTGATGCGCGTTGGACTGCTGGTTGGACGTTGGTATTTATCTCGCTACTATACTTCACTGCTCCTGCCGTAGGTGCAATGGCACGTTTAAACCTGATTGATACGATTTATCCACAAGGGGTGGCAGAAGCACCTATAAACTATGATCAACGTCCAGACTGGATGAAGACATGGGAAGATACCGGCCTTATTAAATATAATGATCTTAATAATGATGGTCGTATCCAAATGTACAACGACAGTGGACTTGGTGCCGCTGAGCTTGCCTTGAGTGCTGCACAAGCGGATGGTGGCGATGTAGCCGCTGCCACTGCAGCTGTAGAGACTGCACGTGTCGCACAGGATCTAGAACTTGATGGACGCTTTACCGCAGCAGGCTGGAAGGGTAATGAGCTGGATGTCAATGCCGATATCTTAGTATTAGCTAACCCAGAAATTGCGAATCTTCCACCATGGGTTATTGGTCTTATCGCCGCAGGTGGTTTGGCAGCAGCGCTTTCAACAGCAGCAGGCCTACTACTCGCTATTTCGTCAGCGATCAGTCATGACTTGATTAAACGAAACCTTAATCCAAACATTACTGATAAAGGCGAATTAAGAGTTGCGCGTATTACGATGGGTGTTGCGATTGTAGTTGCTACTTGGTTAGGAATAAATCCACCAGGGTTTGCCGCACAGGTAGTCGCATTAGCATTCGGTATCGCTGGTGCATCGCTCTTCCCTGCACTGATGATGGGTATTTTCTCTAAACGGATCAATAATGTTGGTGCCATCGCTGGTATGCTAACAGGTCTGATTAGTATCCTTGTTTATATCTTTGTCTTTAAAGGTTGGTTCTTCATTAGCGGTACAGCGAACTTCCCTGATACGGCAGAGTATTGGTTGTTTGGTATCTCACCACTATCATTTGGTGCGATTGGGGCGTTGCTTAACTTTATCGTAGCGTTTGCTGTCTCTTATGCTACTGCTCCCCCACCATTACACATTCAAGAGTTGGTTGAAAGTGTCCGCTCTCCACGTGGCGCAGGCGGTGCAGTCGACCACTAAGTGTATAAATGAGAATATATCTTCAGTTACTATATATCACTCACAGGCAGTAGCTGCTTGTGAGTGATTTTTTTATCTCTTATTGATTATAAAAAATGTTAGATTTTTGCTTTATTGAATATACTTTATTAACTATGCTTAGGGCGTGTCCTCAATTAAATCGATTACCCTCTAAATGGGCTAAAAATGGCTAAATTTTACCAAACATCGTCAAATAGCTTATCAATATCTCGATATTATTTGCGCTACTTTCCTTGTTTGACGGCAATTTATCTCATTTTTATTACCATTTTTAAAATGAGGACACGCCCTAGTTAAAAGCGCTCAACTAAAAGTGCTTAACGCATTAAGGAAGATTTTATGCTTTTTGAGTTTATCGCTACCATTGCTGCCGCATTTGGCATGGCTGGTCTGGCACTCATTATAACTCACCTCAGTAAACTGGCTGGCAAACGCGCACCAAAGTGGCTTATTCCTTTGTTTGCTGCGATTGGTATGTTTGCCTTTCAAATACACCAAGAGTATAACTGGTATGGTCAGCAAGTGAGCAAGTTACCAGCAGGCGTGCAAGTCGTCAAAGTAGCAAAAAGCACCGAGTGGTTTCGCCCATGGTCTTATATCAAACCGCAAATATTACGTTTTATCGCTGCCGATACCGCCAACGCTAGCGTGCAGGTAGACAATCCAGATGTATATTTGGTTAATTTATATCTGTTTGAAAGACGCAGAAGTGTGCAGAAAGTACCACAAGTTATAGACTGTCGTATTCCTGCGCGTGCCGATTATGTCATACCCGAAAAAGACAGTAAGCTAACGATTGATGAACATGTCAAGCAAACAACAGCATGGCGAGAGTTGGCAACCGATGACCCGTTGTTCATTAGTATCTGTACTGATAAAAGCTAACCTCCTCATAAATATGCAAATAAAACCCTGCTAAAACATCTGATTACTAAGGGATTTAAGACAGCTTATATTATAGTCATGTATTCAGTTGCGCTGAGAAGTTGCAGTATAAGTATGCTTAGAATTAGCGCCTAACAGCAATCCAGCGCATAGACCACCGAAGTGCGCCGCAAACGAAATACCTTGTTGCGGCATCAATCCTTGCTTGATGGTCAACCAATAGCCAGTACCCATGACAATACAGGCAATCAAATAACCCCAACGCCGCGCAAATACAGCACCACCTATCATATAGCCGAGCATCGCGAAGCATAGCCCTGATGCGCCAACATGAATTGACAATGGCGAGCCAATGATCCAAGTGACCAATCCAGACGCGATAATGAGCTTAATCACTGTTCGATAAGCATTCTTCTCAAACAATCCAAACAAAAATAAAATCTGTAACAACGTCAAAGTGTTACCAAGCAAATGTGAAAAATTGCCATGCATCGTCCATGACGCAAATACTCCAATCATGCTGCCCACATCCAAGGCACGAGGCACAATCCCAAAGATATTCCACATGCCAAATAATGCCACTTCATTTAAAAAAAACATGCCCCACATCGGTATTAATACAAAAGCATATAAGCCTATAACCTGCTTTATTCGTATCATAATCAAGCTAAGCAGTTGCTGCCAATTCATATAATGCCCTATTCTTTTAATCCATGTTTTTAGCGATATTTTAATGACTCAGCGTAGCAGTGGAGCGTGTTACAGGTGTAAAATCTAACAATGCAGCCTCTTTGCCAGTCATCAAATAACTGTCACTATGTAATAACGACGTCGAGTGATAAGGCACTAAAGCGGTGGGCACAAAACGACGAGCGGCATCGATATGTTTGATAGAATCATCAAAAAAGATATGAGGTGCAAACGTTCTAAGTACCGCTGTTTTTTCTAAACCTCCTAAGAAAAACGCCATATCAACATTGACGCCCCACTCTCGCAATGTCTTAATCGCACGCAGATCAGCAGGTGCGTTGCGAGCTGTCACCAATGCAATCTTTATTGGAGAATACTTGAGACCAGCAGGTAGACGTTCCTGTAAATTTGATAGTTTAATCAACAATTCAGCATAAGGGCCTTTTTCAATGGGTAAATCACGCATCTGTATTTCGCGATCGTGAAAAGCACGCAGTCCTTTTTGCTTGTACAGTAGCTCACCTGAATCATCAAACAGCACCGCATCACCATCAAAAGCAATACGTAGCTGATCGGTATCTAACTCATAAGTATTGACAGGGGTTGCGTCGAGTATCGCACAAGCGCAGATATTGGCATCAGCCACTTGCTGGGCATCTTCGCGATTGGTCGTCAAAAATAGATCGACATTGAAGTCTTTAATATAAGGAGCCACAGGACTGCCTGAAATAAATGCCGAGCGTGAGATAGTCAGCTCATGTTCAAGAATTGCATTGAGGACTTGAATGCCCGTATCTGGACTACTCTTTGAAACAATGACCACTTCCACCAAAGGTGTCTCAACCTGTAAATCTTGCATGCCATCATTGCAATAATTATTCAGATTTAATAGAGCTTTAATTAATGGATAACCAGCACCAATACTGAGAGCATCGTTCTCACGCTTGGTCATATAGTCTCGAAACTCTTTTATGGCGCTTGCAGGTCTCTGCTCTAGCAGCTCTAGCAAATAATTTTCTGATTCTGTTAAATTAAAAAGTGCCGTTGCAGAAATCGCGACGATGAGCGTATTACTAAAATCGACTGCCATGATTTTCTCTACTTATAAAGTTATCTATTCGGAAATGCCAACCAGTTTACTACATTCACAAGCCCTTAGAATGATAAGAAAAGTTATCCACGTATAATGTCATTTAGTATAAAAACTACTTTTTAAGTAATCAAAATGACCGCTCAGAAAGTGTCTCATAATGTGACTTTATGTGGAATAATTTAACCATAGAATTATTACGCCGATTTTTTCTTTTATCATAAAAAAGCCATATTGTTATGAAAACAATATGGCCCTATTAATGAACAATACAGATGAACAGTGTAGATGAACGACGCAGCTATGATTTTCTAAGCTTCCTTTTATCAATAGCGCTTACGTTAGCAGCACTAAAGATATTGCTGGAAAGGCGACCAAAATAACCAGTCGAATCAGATCAGAGACAATGAACGGTGCGACCCCGCGAAACATATCAGACAGCTTAATATGCGGTGCCATTGCCTTAATCACAAAGATATTCATCCCCATCGGCGGCGTAATCAGTCCAAGCTCTACTGTCAATACAGCGATGATACCAAACCATACGGGATCAAACCCTAACGCCACAATGATTGGATATACCACTGGAATAGTAATGACCAGCATCGCCAAAGCATCCATGAACAACCCTAAGAGGAAGTACATGATTAAGATACAGATCAGTACAATCATTGGGCTAACTGCTAATGTACCAATCCAAGTCGCTAGCGTATAAGACAAGCGTGAGACGGAGATAAAGTAACCCAAGGCTTCTGCACCCAGCAGCATAAAGAATACCACCGCTGATAATGCAAGCGTTTCAATCAAAGATTGCTTTAGACCTTTTATACGCATACCTTTGGCAAAAGCATAAGCCCAAGAAACAAACGCACCGACTGCTGCTCCTTCTGTCGGAGTAAATAACCCAAAGAAAATACCAGCGATAATCACAATGAAAATAAAGCTAAATGGTATGAGTCCCGTCAATGACAGCAGCTTGGCTTTCCAAGAAGTAGGCTCACCGCGACGCGCTAAATGCGGCTTCCAGCGTACCATAATCATAACAGTGATTGAATACATCACCATGCCCAAAATCCCAGGCAAGAAACCAGCGATGAACATGTCACCGACTGACTGCTGGGTTAAGATGGCATAAACCAGTAGCGCAATGCTAGGCGGAATCATAATACCTAACGTGCCACCCGCTGCTAAAATACCACAGGCAAAACCTGGTTGATAACCATACTTCTCCATTTGTGGCAGCGCAACCTTGGTCATAGTGGATGCTGTGGCTAAGGATGAGCCTGAGATAGAAGCAAAAATACCAGACGATCCTATGCCAGCGATACCCAAACTGCCCCTCACTCCCCCAAAAATAGTTCGGGTAGCTTCAAACAATTTCCCTGCCATCCCTGAATGGGTAGCAAAGACTCCCATTAAAATAAATAAGGGAATCGCACTAAAGTCATATTTGGCTAACACATCTACCGGAATATCTTTAAGCATTTGTAATGCACCACTGGGTGCCGTCACTGCGCCAAAACCAACCAATCCAACACCTAACATGGCAAGCGCCACTGGAACTCGCAGGACAACAAGCAGGATCATGACGATTAAGCCAATGGCTCCAATAATTTCTGGACTCATGCGCCTGTCTCCTCGGCGTCAAAGAACTCGCCCGTTTTAAAGATATTGATGGATTCGATTAATGAGCGAATGGCGAGTAAGAGACTTAAAAATGCACTAAATGCATAGATGGGCATCATTGATAATCGAAGGTCTTGAGTGACTTTGCCGTATGCTATGGCATCAACAGCACTCTCATAAAGCCCCCAAGCAAAAACGATACCGATGATAAAAAAGCCCATCATAAAGACGCCCATCATATAGCCTTTAACGGCTTGCGGCATTTTTTGGGTAAAGACATCAACGATGATTTGTGAGCGTTCGACGAAAGCGCCAAAGGCAGCAAGTAAAGCAAAGAGCATGAAGTAAGAAACGATCTCTACACTGCCTTTAACAGTAAAGCCAAACTCACCACCAGTCAGCTTGAAAATATAACGAGCAGTCACATCGAGCATCGTTGTGAGGACAATAATAATAAGACTGACACCACCAATAAACTGGCATAATCTAGAGATTAAAATGCTGATTTTTACTAAAAATGCCATGTGACACCTCCAATGGGTTATACCACTTTACAAGCGGCACTGGCAGCTTTTGCTTTCTCATAGACACTATCAGCATCTAAACCCAAAGCATTGACATCACTTAGATATTTTTTAGTACCCTTTTCAAGTGGTCCTTTCCAATCAGGATCATTCAATGGATCAGGAATTTCAACGATCTCATCGCCTTTAGCTTTAGCAGCTTGAATGGCCATTTGATCATGCTTATCAAACACTTCACCAACTTTATTCGCCAATGCCATTCCTGAGTTTTTATCCAACACTTGCTTTAAATCATCAGGTAAGTTGTTATATTTATCCTTATTCATAGTAACCATCAGCGCCGAACTATAAAAAGGAATGTTGGTATGATATTTGGTGATTTCGTCAATTTTGAACGCTGTTACGGCCTCCCATGGAAAGCTCAACCCATCGACGACGCCGCGCTGTAGCGAGGTATACATATCATTAGCAGGCAATCCTACTGGTGACGCCCCAGCACTCTCGATAATGTCACCCGCGACCGCAGAAGGGCGGCGGATGCGCATGCCTTTCATGTCTTCAGGAGTCCGAATCAACTTATCCGTAGTATGCAGTGAGCCAGGCCCAGCACCATACATAAATAGCAAATGAGAATCTTCGTATTCACTAGCAAGCGTGCCATCCTCATAAAGAGTCTGAAGCATACAACCCATTTGAGTCGCTGAGTTTGATAAACCAGGAAGTTCAGTGATTTGAGTTAAAGGAAAACGACCACTGGTATAACCATGTGCTTGTGAGCCGATATCTATCGTACCTTTAGCAGCAGATTCGTACGTAACATCTGCTTTGGCAAGACCCGCGGAAGGATACAACTCTACTTTTAAGCGACCATTAGAATCTGTTTCAATTTGCTTTGCCCAAGGTTCAAAAACCTCTGTGCTGATAGAAGAGGTTGCTGGCCAAAAGTGAGAGAAGCGTAAAACGGTCGTTTCTTGAGAGGTTGCTGATGAGCCATCAGTCGTGTTAGAAGATTGGTTAGAGCAGCCTAAAAGACTAACAGCCGCTAAGGCACCAATTGAAAAAAGAGGAGCTAGCTTCATTATCAATTCCTTTTGATAATCGTGAAAATAGGAGTAATACATCACTGGTAAATAATCCAATCTATACCAGATGTAATAACTTACAAGTTTCAAATATATCTTTTACATACCTGTAATAAAAATCTAGTTTAAAATTAGCAGCTATAATGATATAAGTCAAATCATTTTGATGGCAGGACTAGAAAATATATTCATAAAATTGCATAGCATTTAAACAAAAAAATCGTCAATTCAAATAGAAAATACACTTATAGAGTGTGAATTATAAAAGTAAGTTAGATTAAGTGTAAAATTATACTTAATGTCCCAACCCCTAGACAAAGAAAACCCCCTTACACTTTCGCGTAAGGGGGTTTTACTTTAGAATAGAGAGCTGACGATGACCTACTCTCACATGGACGAATCCACACTACCATTGGCGCA